>JBILSG010000337.1:0-3143 GCA_044372235.1 Chitinophagaceae bacterium | reverse complement strand
CATCTTTAAACCAAACCGTAAGTGGCGCTATGAATGGCTTCTTAGGCCTCTCCATCAATTCCTTTGGAATATAACGATGTACCACCTCCTTCAGTAACCATTTCGTTTTATCTTGTCTGATTTTGAATGATCCAGGCAACTGAGTAAGGAATTCAACAAGGTTTATATCAAGCATTGGTTCACGACCTTCCAGCCCCACAGACATTGTTGCCCGGTCAACTTTATTGAGGTTGTTACTCACCAGAAAAGTTTTGAAGTCGAGCGCAAGCAAGTCATTGACGACATCATTACGGTTAACTGTATTGCGGGTTCTATCGAATTCCGTTACATAACGATCAAACTCAACACCAAGAAATGAACTTACTTCCTTTTCAGTTATATACTGACTGATGTATCTTACTGCCTGAACAGGATCTTTTGCTTTCCAGATAAGCTTTAACTTTTCGTACCGGGTAGCAAAATTATAACTGTTCCTGAAAAAAGGAAGATGATCAGGATTTATCAATGACATAGCATTGCTCATTACGTCCTGAAGCCAATGTGGTAGTGAAACAGTATAATTTTGTGCCTGTATGAACTTGTTATATCCTCCGAAAATTTCATCCCCTCCATCAGCACTCAATGCCACTTTTACCTGCTTTGACGCGAGCTGACTAACCAAAACTGTTGGCACAGTTGAATTATCGGCAAATGGTTCATCATAGATTTCAGGTAACAGGGGTAAAACCGCTGCTGCATCTTTGGCAGACACATACCATTCCGTATGATCTGTTCCAAGAAAATTCGCTATTTTTTTGGCTTCAGGAGCTTCATTAAAGCTGGCTTCCTGAAAACCTATTGTAAATGTTTTTAGCTTTTCTGTTCGGTCAGATTGCAGCAGGGCTGCTACACTTGAACTATCATATCCTCCGCTCAAAAAAACTCCAACCGGAACATCAGAAACCATGCGGTAGGCATATGCCTTTTTCATGATCGATTCAGTCTGAAGAATTGCTTCCTCATCACCTAGATTTAATTTTGGCTTTGCATAGAAATCATCTATGTTCCAATAACAGACCTCATTTTGAATACCAGATTTCAAGTCAATTGTCATCCAGTATCCCGGTAATAATTTTCTGGTGTTTTTGAAAATAGAATATGGTGCCGGAATATAACTATACTGAAGATAAAGCGCCAGGCTGTTTGTATCAATCTGTTTCTCAAATTGTGGATGCCTGTGAAATGATTTCAATTCAGAAGCAAAAAGAATCAGATTATTATTACTGTAAATATGCAAGGGTTTAACACCAGCCCTGTCTCTAGCCAAAAAAAGTTTTTCCTGCCGGCGGTCAAGTAAGGCAATGGCAAACATCCCGTTAAAATGTAGAAGCATGTCCATTCCCCATTTGTCATAACTCTTGAGGATCACTTCAGTATCGCTGGATGATTGAAATGTATAGCCACAGTTTTCCAATTCTCGACGGACCTCCATGAAATTATAAATTTCCCCATTGTAATCAACAGTATAATCGCCAAAGTGCATGGGCTGATGCCCGGATGCTGACAAATCCAGTATCGATAATCTGCGCTGACCAAAACCAACCTGAACATTAGGAAAATCGTATATTTCACAACCAGTGTCATCCGGACCTCGGTGAATCAATGCATCGGTCATATGCTGCAATACTGAAGCAGATGTTTGTTTATTAAAATCCAGGAAACCGGCTATTCCACACACAACTTAATGATTAAATGTAATTTCATTATTGAAATGCCATAAGATGCCTTTCCAAAATGATTTCAAATGTTGAAATTGTTTGTTTACAATGAATTTCAGGGTGTTTTTGGGGACCGTGAATAAACTGAAATAAAGCAGAAAAACCGATCGCTGAAAAAAACTCATGTTTCTCATCATGAACAAAATACGGTTCCGGGTATGATAAAACGCCTTGAAGGGACTCTCCTTTCCAGTTGTCATTGATTCCTTGTGGTAGATGAGTGACCGGGGTTGATAATAAATCTTATAACCCGCCCTTTTAATCTGCTCACTCCAGTCCAGCTCCTCATAATAAATGAAAAACTCATTGGGCAACATACCAACTTCATCAATTACCTTTTTAGGGACCATCATGCCACCTCCATGAGCATAATTTGTAACCCTGATTTCTTCATATTGACCATTATCTTTTTCCCTACAGCCAACCATACTGTTTCTGCCAGTAAACGGATTAACGAGGTTATACCCTGCATATTCAATAATTCCTTTATGAAAGTAATAATGGAATTTGGGACTTACCATACCGGCATCCGGATATTGTTGAAAAACTTCAATCATTCCTTCAAGCAGTCCAGGGGTGAATTCAGTATCATTATTAACAATGAACAAATAATCGCCTTTCGCCGCGCTGATACCAATATTGTTGCCTCCGGTGAAGCCAAGGTTTCTGTCATTGCGTATAACTTTAACATCAGGCCTTATTGACATAAATGCTTCAGTGGGATCTTCCTTTGAGCCATTATCTACAACAATAACTTCAAGGTTAGAGTAATTACATTGCGCATTGATTGACCTTAGAAAATCACATGTTATGGATGTGGTATTCCAGGTTAAAGTAACTACAGAGACATAGGGATAAGAGCTTAAAGACATTAAAAGACAAAGTTAGGGTACGTAAAAATAATTATAATGCTCAGAAAATCAAACAATTAATTCATGAGTCAGATTCCTGGAATAATGCAAGCGGTGTCAGCATCATGATTTTAAGATCAAGGAAAAATGATCTTTTCTTTGCATACAGGATGTCCAGGTTAATACGCTCATTTGCAGACATTTTCTCATAACCCCTCTTTGTAACCTGCCATAATCCCGTGATTCCGGCTGGCGCCATGAATCTTGGTACGTATGCATTGGTTGTAAGCGAAGAAGCTTCATATAGCGGCAGCGGTCTGTTACCTACAAGAGACATATCCCCTTTAAGCACATTAAACAATTGTGGCAACTCATCTAAACTAGTTTTCCGCAAGAACTTACCCACTCTGGTAATGCGAGGATCATTGATGATTTTTAAAAATTTAGCCTGACTATTTTCACCAGCATCATATTGATTCAGGTGATTGAGTGAATCAATTAACAAATCAGCATCAATACACATGGTTCTGAATTT
>JBILSG010000054.1:0-10380 GCA_044372235.1 Chitinophagaceae bacterium | reverse complement strand
AGAATTATTATTTGACTGTGGAGACTTGCATGCTTACACAAAAGAGAATTGATTATTTCTTGTGCTTTCAGCACAATCGGGAACTTGTTGGCAAGGATATCAAACAAAACAATTTGAGGTATCGCCAGATCCTGCAGGTAAGTATTTCTAACCTCCTCCGGGGATCTCGCTTCTTGTCTGTACTGCAACGCTTTTTTCAGATCTGCCAATAGTACAGGGTCTGATTCAAATGGAAATTTTTGTAAAACACCTGAAATTATATCATTAGTCATTCAGATGGATTTCATCAAATTGTGTATGGTGTTTTTTAATGCGTCACTCACACCAACAACAGGTAGACGAAACGACTCTTCAACTATGCCCATAGCTGAGAGATAGGCTTTGACGCCACTTGGGCTACCTTCAGCGAACAGAGAGTTGATGATCGGAAGCATTTTTTCATGTATTGGTCTTGCTTCTGAGAAATTTCCTTCCAGGCAGTATTTTACCATGGTGGAGAATTGAGCAGGATATGCGTTTGCAACTACAGATATTACACCTATTGCTCCACATGCGATTAGTGGAAGGGTTAAGCCATCGTCGCCGCTTATCAGTTCAAAACCATCAGGTTTATCACTGATGATTTGCATCATTTGTTCCATGTTTCCGGAAGCTTCCTTTGTGGCAATAATATTCTTACAATCCCTAGCTATACGGAGTGTTGTTGCGGCACTCACATTCATGCCTGTCCTGCCAGGTACATTGTACATGATAACAGGAAGTGGAGAAGCATTATTGATGGCCTTGTAATGTTGATAGAGGCCTTCCTGATTTGGTTTGTTGTAATATGGACTTACCGATAAAATAGCACTATATCCTGTAAGGTCAAATGAAGAGAAAGCGTTGATAATATTGCGTGTATCATTTCCGCCAATTCCTGCTACCAGTTTAATTTTATTTTCATTGTATTCGGATACCAATGAAAAAATCTCCTGTTTTTCTTCTTTGGAGATAGTCGCATTTTCTCCTGTTGTGCCAAGAACAACCAGGTAATCAACCTTGCCATTAATGAGATGCGTAATCAGTTTTTTTAAACCGGTTTTATCCAGGTCGCCATTTTGCATGAAGGGGGTTACTATGGCTACACCTGTACCAGAAAAAGGATGATTAATCATGGGGTATTAAACATTTTGACTTTCTTCAATCCACCTGCCCATATTGGCAAATTTATCTATCCGTTGATCTATACGTGTTTCAGGTTCTAAAGGTTTCAGCTCATCGAGTGCAGATAAAATTTGCTTTTTCAGCATGGTTGCAGCTTCATCCGGATTCCAATGAGCACCTCCAACCGGTTCAGGAATGATCCCATCTACTAATCCAAATCCAAGCATATGGTCTGAGGTCAGTTTCAGTTCTTCTGCTGCTTTTTCCTTCTGTTCCCAGCTTCTCCATAGAATAGAGCTACAGCTCTCAGGAGAGATGACGGTATACCATGTATTAGCCATCATATAAACGCGATCTCCCACGCCTATTCCCATGGCACCGCCAGAGGCACCTTCTCCAATGATGATGCAAATTACCGGTACTTTTAACCGAAGCATCTCAAAAATATTTTTGGCAATGGCTTCCCCCTGACCTCGTTCTTCGGCTTCAATACCCGGGAATGCACCGGGAGTATCCACTAGCGTAACAACAGGTTTGTTGAATTTTTCAGCAAGTTTCATCAGTCGCAGGGCTTTGCGATAACCCTCTGGGTTTGCCATTCCAAAGTTTCTGAGTTGACGCATTTTGGTATTGGTACCCTTTTGCTGACCCAGGATCATGACCGTTTGTCCGTCTATTTTCCCGAAACCACCCACAATTGCCTTGTCATCTTTGAAATTCCTGTCGCCATGCAATTCCACAAAGTCGGTGCACATTCTTTCAATATATGAAAGGGTATAAGGTCTGTCTGGGTGCCGGCTAAGTTGCACTTTCTGCCAGCTGGTTAGATTTTGGGTAATCTCAATTTTCTTCTCCTCAATTTTTTCTTCGAGTTGCCTGATGGAGTCAGTGAGGTCCAGGTTGTTTTTATCAGCAGTTTTTTTCAATTGCTCAATCTGATCAAAAAGATCTTTGATCGGCTTCTCAAACTCCAAAAATTGTCTAGTACTGATCTCTGCCATAAATTAATAAAGATTTCAGTGGGGGGTAAAGGTAATGAAAAAACACATTTGTTAAATGTTTACCGTTTTACCAGGCAAAACGGTTATTAATTGATTTTTAAAAGTTGGTTAATCCAACGAAAAGCATTTCGCTTGTATTTTTTGTATTCTTTTGGGTTTTAGTTAATATTGAGATTGAGATTTTTCTACAAACGAAAACTAAATGCTTGCTTATGCGCATGAACAAATGCCTGTGGAACCCAAGATATTTGGCCACAGGAATGTTTCTATTTATTGTTTCTTTATTAGCACCAGCAGAAATGTTAGCACAACAAAAGTCTGTTACAGGTACTGTAAAGGATGAGACAGGAGAAGCCCTTCCAAAAATTTCAGTAGTTTTAAAAAACAGCCAGTCCGGCACAACAACCGACGGTACTGGATCTTTTAAGATTAATGCATCTCAGGGCGATGAGCTTGTTTTTTCTTCATCAACGTATGAGAGTTTCACTCTTAAAATCGGATCTGAGTCCAATTACCTTGTTGTCTTGAAACCCAAATCATCTTCCTTGAATGATGTTGTGGTGGTGGGATATGGCAAGCAAAAGAAGGTCAATCTGGTGGGTGCCGTATCTCAGGTTAATGTAGATGAGAAGCTTGTCAGTCGTGCTTTACCGAACGCATCATCAGCATTGACTGGATTGGTTCCGGGATTGCAAGCGGTACAGTCGTCTGGTATGGCTGGAAACAATGATGCAACTCTCTTAATCAGGGGTCTAGGTACTGTTAACAATGCCAGTCCGCTTATCGTGGTAGACGGTATGCCAGATGTGGATATCAACAGGATCAACATCAATGATATTGAAACTATTTCTGTTTTAAAGGATGCTACTTCCTCCTCAGTTTATGGTTCACGTGCTGCCAATGGGGTTATCCTGATAACAACCAGGAGTGGCAAGGGTTCCAAAAAAACAGCTCTGAACTTCACGAGCAACAGTTCAATCATAGCACCAACACGCGGACAGGATTTCATGGATGACTATTCAAGGGCGCTTTTGGTGCAGCAGCGGCGTACAGCAGTATCTACCCTTCCGGGCAACCAGCTCTTTAAAAACGGAACAGTTGACCAGTGGCTGGCTATGAGTATGATAGACCCTGTGAAGTTTCCAAACACAGATGTGTGGGATATTATCCTGCGTCAGGGTTCTTTTCAGAATTATAACCTATCTGCAACTGGCGGAAATGAGACATCAAATTTTTATGTCTCTGCTGGATTGAAGGATGAAAAGGGATTACAGATCAACAACGATTACAAACAATACAATGCCCGTTTCAACTTTGATTCAAAAATCAAGAACAACATGAACGTGGGCTTCCGGTTCAATGGAAACTGGTCTAATTATACTTTTGCTTTAAATGAAGGCTTTAATGACCCAGATGCATCCAATACTGCCGGTAACGATATGCAATATGCTATTGCAGGATTGCTCCCTTATGATCCCAAAACGGGATATTTTGGTGGTGTAATGGCTTATGGTGAAGATCCGCAGGCGTATAATCCATATACACTTTATGTCAATCAATTGACACGGAGAACGAGGCAGGAGCTTAACACACAAATGTATTATGATTGGTCGCCAATTAAAGGACTCACAGCCAGGGCTGATTATGCCTTGAATTATTACAATCAGTTTCAGTATGCTGCCAATACTCCCAACCAGGCCTATAACTTCCAGAATGAGTCATTTGGAAGCAGGGTGTACGTAGGACAAAACGCAGGTATCTCCAACAGCACCTCTACCGGTTACAAAACGCTCTTCAATGCCCGTTTGAATTACAACAAGCGTTTCGGCACAGACCATGATATAGCTGCAATGGCAGTGTATAATGAGGAATTCTGGTACGACCGCAGTCAGGGTAGTTCCAGAAACGACAGGCTGCATCCTTCCCTCACAGAAATCAATGCTGCACTTACAGATATCCAATCTACAAGCGGTAATTCAACAACGGAAGGTCTGCGTTCCTATATCGGAAGGTTCAACTATACCGGATTCAATAAGTACTTGTTTGAAGCCAATGTGCGTGTTGATGGCTCTTCCAAGTTCCTGCCAGGTAGCAGATTTGGCGTTTTCCCATCGGTAGCAGTGGGTTGGAAATTTACAGAAGAAGAGTTTGTCCAAAAAGTGACTGACAGGTTCCTGACAAGCGGTAAGTTCAGGGCATCATACGGAAGCCTTGGTAACAACAGTGGCGTTGGCAGGTTTGAACAGCAGGAGACATTGAGCAATATCAACTATGTTGTTGGAACTTCTGTACAGCGTGGTTTCGCCAACAGTAAAATGATCAACCGGTTCCTTTCCTGGGAAACAACTTCAGTGCTCAACCTTGGACTGGATCTTGCTTTTATGCGTAACAGACTTACAGCTGCAATAGACTATTATGACAGGCTTACAACGGGTATGAATCGTCCCTCTGAATTTTCCATTTTCCTCACAGGTGCTTACAATCCGCCTCCCCGTACTAACATAGGTAATCTCCGTAACCGCGGTGTTGAGATAGATTTGTCTTGGAAAGACAGGATTGGTAAGGTTCAGTACGGATTGAATTTTAACGCATCATATAACAGTACAAATCTGGAGAAATGGAATCAGTTGTTGCTGCGTGGGAATATTTTCCTGAATATGCCCTATCAGTTTTTATACAGTTATGAAGACATGGGTATAGCTCAGAGCTGGGCTCAGATTTATAATACAACACCACAAGGTGCTGCTCCCGGAGATCTCCTCTTGAAAGACCTTAACGGTGATGGCCGGATCACAGCAGATGACCGCAAGGCATATCCCCAAATCCAGCAGGAGCGCCCAACTACAACTTTTGCATTAAATGCATTTGTGGCTTACAAGGGTTTCGACTTAACCGTTTTTGTGCAAGGTGCTTCAGGAAGAAAGGATTACTGGCTTAATATTTACAATAATACCAACTTCAACAATGCACGTTATGCAGCATCATGGGATCACTTGAATAATCCCTGGTCTTGGGATAACAGGGCTGGTCTTTGGCCAAGACTTGGAGGAAGCGGTAATAACCGTCAGAATACTAATTTCTGGCTTGATGACATGAGCTATCTGCGTGCAAAAAATATTCAACTTGGCTATACTATCCCAGGAAAGGCTCTTACCAGATTAGGTGTAACAAACCTGAGGATAGTTGGCACTGCAGAAAACATTGGAACACTTACAGCCTATCGTGGTTTAGATCCTGAAAAACAGGGTGACGATAACAATGTATACCCAATCAACAAGTCATATTCAATTGCCGTCAACCTTAGCTTCTAAAATTTGCACAATGAAAAAAATGATGAATAATATAAAAAGATTTGGCAGTATCCTGCTTGCATTATGGGTACTTGGCTTGTCTTCCTGTAAGAAAGAGTTGCTCGACAGGGTACCGACAGGTGAACTGGCTTCCGAAGTTTTCTGGAAAACGGAAGCAGATGCAACTATCGCACTGATGTCATCTTACGCTGCAGCAAGAGCTGTTTTTGACCGTGATTACTATTTCGAAGGACATGGTGAATATACCAGGGTCCGTGGTACAAGTGCTACCAGTGGTAGTATCCTCCGCGGTGATGCCTATCAGGGAGCTAACTACGATCCTTCAGGGTATGCTGGCAGTTTTGATAAATATTTCAGGTATCTCTATGGTTCTGTAACAAGAGCTAACTATGTGATAGAAAATATCACCCTGAAAATGTTGCCAACAGCTACCGGTCCAACTTTGACCAATCTTGAAACAATCTTAGGTGAGGCCAGGCTTTTGAGGGGTATGACTTACTTCAGACTTATCTCAATGTGGGGTGATGTTCCTTATATAGGTAAAATCATTTACGACAACAATGAGGTGAAGAATGTGGAAAGAATGCCGATACAGCAAGTTAAGGATTCTATTATGGCAGATTTTAACTACGCCGTAGCCAAATTGCCAGCCAAATCTGCCGGATTAGGAAGAGCTGCCAAACCTGCTGCACTGGCTTTCAGGGGAAAGCTAAACCTTTACTGGGGAAGCTGGAAAAAGAATGGTTGGCCTGAACTTGAAGGTTTTCAACAAAATCCCAGTGAAGCCACTGCCGCTTTCACTGCTGCTGCCAATGATTTCAAATCTGTGGTAAATGATTTCGGTCTTACTTTATACAAAAATGGTGATCCTGGCCAAATTGATGCTTTGGGAAAAGCAGACATTCTACCTAACTACTATGAGCTATTTACGCCAAAAGCCAATGGAAATCCTGAAATGATTATGGTCTTTACCCATAGCGGGACACCAACAAATCCATCACAGGGTGAAGAGTTGATGAGGGACTTCTCTGGAAGAACAATAGAAGGTTCCCAATGCTGGGCAGCGCCGCGGTATGAGATTGCAGACCGGTATCAGTTGACTACTACTGGTGATTTTGCTCCCAAGATGGTACAATTAAACCCAACAACAAATCCTGCTGCAAGAACCACTTTAAACGCTGCCGTAAATCCCAACACATACGCAAACAGGGATTACCGCATGAAGTCGAGTATCATGTGGGATTATGAGCAGGCTATTGGATTGACTGCGCTTAAGTCTACAGGATTCTCTCCATTCATATACCAGACTTGGGCTGCAAATATTACGCTTAATGGCGTAAAGTATATAACCTACAATACTGATGGTTCTAACTCAGGGTATGTTTTCAGAAAGTTTGTAAGGAATTATGAAGGCCTTGGACGTTCAGAAGGTGATTATGCATTTCCTGTGATGCGTCTGGCTGATGTTTTCCTGATGTATGCTGAAGCTTCAAATGAAGTAAGTGGTCCTTTGGCTGATGCAGTAGCATTGGTAAACAGAGTAAGGGCAAGGGGTGCTTTGCCTGCACTGGCGCCGGCAAAATATGCCAGCAAGCAAGATTTTTTCAATGCTATTGAACAAGAGAGAATTATTGAACTGGTTGCTGAGGGGCATCGTGGTTTTGATTTACGCAGATGGAGGGCTATTGAAAAAGTTTGGGGTGGTCCCGGTGGACCAGGTGTTTGGAGGCAGGATACATGGGGGGCTAACCAACAGCGCTACTATCAGAATACCATTGACAGGACTTATCAGCAAAATTATATATTCAGAATACCACCAACAGAGCGTGATCTGAATCCAAAGCTGACTCAAAATATCCCCTGGAGATAATCACTTGGATGAAGCAAAATTGAAAACCCTAAAAAGAGATTTAATGACAAGAATATATAAGACTTTAATTGCCATCATATCCATTACGGCAATTGCTGTGAGCTGTTCAAAGGATGTTCCTGTAGATGAAGACGGTCTTCTCATCACTGAGCGTCAGGAATGTTTTGTAAGTAATTTTGAACTGCTTGGTTCAGACTTTGTTACCGTGAGAGCTGCAGTGCCCGTTATTGATACAACGGCACAGACAATTAACGTTACTGTACTCTTTGGTACAGACCTTAAAAATGTTTATCCGCAGTTCACATTGGCTACCGACTGTAAGCTGGATCCCAAAGTGACTGGCAGAACAGATCTGTCTGACCTGGCAAATCCCAAAAAGTATACTGTTGTTTCCGGAAATCGGAAAATCAGGAAAGAATATAGCCTGAATATTAAATTCCAATAACCAAAACTTTCTAAAACACTTAAGATGCGTTTCATCAAAAATAATATAGCAGTTCTGGTTGTTTTCTCAACTTTACTATTCTCTTCCTGTCAGAAAGATGAATATGTTGTGCCTGATCCTGTTTCAGATCTGACCAACGACTGCATTAAACGTACTATTGGACCCAATATAGTAAGCCTTCCTATTGAGTTTGCTTATGCAATGGCTATACCTAAAAGTAAAGGTAAACTTGTCTCTGCTCAGGTTGAAGCATCTATTGCAGGTGCTACAGGAACTTACCTGGAACACAGATCATATTTTACAAATACCAGTGGTGTAGATGTGCCTGTAACAGTTGGTATTCCCTCCTCTAATGAAGGTAAAGCTACAAAGGTTACGTTCTCTGTTGATACCACTGCTGCCACGCTTCGTTACTTTTATGTTATACCAGAGGAAGCACGCGGACAGTCAGTAACCTTTACTTTTTCAGCAACCAGCAGCAATGGTCAGACTGTATCCTACAAAATGGGGCCATATACAATTGCTAAAATGGGAATTAAGAGGAATATTGCAGTATCCAATGGTAATCTTGCCTACATCTCTATTGAAAACATGGTTGCCTACAACGCAGCTGAAGCAGCCGCAAATGCCGGTAAAGTTGATCTGGTTTATTTATATAGAGCTACTCCTACAACATTTACTCATGCCCTGGTTTCACCAGGTGCGGAGTCTGCTTATCTGCCTGGTGTAACATTGCCTTCAGGCGTCAACCGTAGTTCAAAAGTTCGAAAGGTATTTAATCTGCAAGACAGAAACCTGGCTAACCTCCAGTTTGGTATATATGTGGATGACAAGGATTTGCAGGAGGTGGATCTGACTGACGCTCCTAACTATGCTTTGGGGTTGCGGGCAGAGGCAGGCACCTGGGTGGAAACGGCAGATAAAAAATACAAAGCATACATTTTTGTTAACTCTGTTAATGCAAATGGCAGTGCCGTTATCAGCTTGCTCAGGTATGCATTGTAACCACTAACTTCTATGATTAATATGCGAAGAGGCAGTCCTGATGGGCTGCCTCTTCGCATTGATACACGAGCATCTGCCGAAATAAGGAATGGCAATAGTTTACTTTTTATCTTCTACTGGAATTTCATATTCAACTCCTGGAGGGACATTGAATCGTCTTTCATTGATTTTAACCAGGGTTTTTTGATTACAAAATATTTTCAATTTTCCATCAGCAATTCTCACACTTGCTGATCCATTTGGCGTACTGCTTAGTATTGAATAACCTTCGTAGCGAATTTCTGTTCCTTGCCCCAGGTAAAGTTCGGATAACTTTCCATTTGTTAAATGGACTAACCCAAAAGTACCTTTGAATAACCAGTTATCATGTTGATTTGAGTTTGCTGGTTCTGTTGACTGAAATATCAATTGTTCCAGGTTGTTTTTATTTTTGACATGTAATGCGGTAAAAGTAGTTGATGTATTCGTTTTGATTCGCTCAACCTGCAATACAGTGTGGTTGTTTTTCCCGATAAACGGTTCATAAACTGCTATAAAAGGCCTGCTCCGTGCTTCACCAAGTTGGTGACTAACCAATGTTGGCGTTGGAATACTTCTGAATTGCGGAGTAACAGTTTTAGTTGGTGGAGCCATCCCCTTATAAAAAATCCTCTTTTCCTCCCCAGTGTAAATTGCACGCATGTATCTGGATACTGTATCTTTTGCATTATCCTTAATGCCAAATAATGCTGTCAGGTTTTTGTTGTATTCACCCGTAGACTGTACATTTTTGATAAACCTGAGTCCGGGTGGATCAAATGGCTTCTTTGCTAAAGGAAGGGAATCTGCAGTTAATGTGATTATTCTATTTGCGGAATCCAACAGTTGTAAATCCTGACCAATGTTGTGATATACATAGCTATTATGCAGCGTGTGATCAGACCGGTAAAGGTCGAGATAATATCCAGTATTGGCTGATGTTCTTATAATTGCCAGCGTCCTTTCCTGATTCGCATTCGAAGCTAAATCTTTGTATCGGGTGGTTGTAAAAGAGAAAAATGGGGATACTGCAGGCAGATCCGCTTCAGGTTCCATGGCAGTTAGTTTAATTTCACCGATTTTCTTTGCACCGCCTCCGCCTTTAAAGACTGTGGTTGGACCTGAAATACCACCAGCGATAACAGTATTGTGCGCCCCCCATTGTGCATAATAATTTACATGCATCGGATCTTCGTAGGTAAGGCCGTTACCCGGATCAGGAGCCATTACTGTTCCGGATCCATAAAGCTCAACAGACATGCCATTGGCATGATTATGGTTGTAGGTAGCACCCTGAACAACATACATCAGGGCTGATTTTGCTGCTGAGCCATTGCGCTGAAAATATGCTTTTGCAAAATCAAGCTGGCCACTCCTTGGCCAAGTATATTCAGGGTTATTTTTATCTTTAGGAAGCTGGGGTAAATAGCATAACAAACCCAGGTAGTCTGCCTCTTCTCGTTTATAACCTTTCTCCGCTTTGAGTTTTTCCATTGCAACAGTTAGCTGAGGCAATACAGGATGCTGATAGTTGCTGGCCATCAAGAGGCCGATTTCAAGGGAGAGTGGACTTTGTGATGCGGGCCC
>JBILSG010000335.1:0-3150 GCA_044372235.1 Chitinophagaceae bacterium | reverse complement strand
ATTGTACCATTGCCGGGGCATTTCTGATTCGTTCAGAAAGATCTTTTTGTTCATGATCGCGTATTGTAGTTTATAGTTGAGGGTTAAGAAAACAAGTTAATAAAAAAAATGAGGAAATCGGTGCAACATTTGTTCATCCATCGCTATAGTGATATGGAATGACTTACGAGGAGATTTACCAGCGGTATGCAAGGGAAGTATACAATGCCATATACCGGATTGTTCAGCATACTGGTGAAGCGGAAGATATCCTGCAGGAAACTTTTGTAGATGCTTTTGAGGATCTGAATCATTTTTTCAGTCACCCTCAACCTGCAGCATGGTTGAAAAGGGTTGGCATCAATAAGGCAATCGGATTGCTCAGAAAAAGAAAACACCTGCTGCTGGATTGGGAAGCGGATTTGCCCGACAACAACGACCCTCCATTGGATGAGGCAGGTTTTGAAATGCAACTAACCCAGGTCTTATATGCAATTGAAGAGCTACCGATAGGCTATAAAACCATTGTACAACTTTACCTGATTGAAGATATTCCCCAGCAGGAAATAGCTAAAATGCTAGGAATCTCCCACAATACTGTCCGGAGCCAGTATTTCCGGGCGCGAAAACACATTGTCAGACTTGTTCAAAAAATGAATAATCATGGATGATCAATTGAAAGCAATTATTGCGTCGGGCAGAGACCAGCTGGATACAGCAGTTCCTGATCCGTCTGTTTATGGAAGGATTTTGAAGGAACTGGAAGGCCGGAAACGCAAAAAAAGAATGGTAAGGATGGTTACTGGTGTCTCCCTTTCCGGGATTGCAGCCGTTTTGCTGATTGGGTTTTTTGTAAGTGTGTTTGAAAAACATCAAGAGAATCATCCGGAAGCTGCAGGTGCCAATAACATCATCAGGAAACCGGAAATACAGCAGACCATCATTGACAGTTCCGGGACGGTCGATCATTTAATAGCAGAGGCGGATAAGCTAAATTATCAAAATGAAAATGCAGTTAGCTTTTTGACACCCCTTAAGCAGAAATATGCATTTCAGATTTCGGCATCCCCTTCCAAGCGATTAACATCCATATATGCCATTGAAAGGCAGCATAAAGTTGATAAAGCCCTTACAGATGCTTTATTTGAGGTCTTGAACAATGATCCCAATGCCAATGTTCGCTTGGCTGCAATGGATGTACTTTCTTCATTTGTTTCTGATGCCGTAATCAGAAAAAGACTGGTTTACGCCATGGTGGAACAGGACAATCCTCAGGTTCAGCTGATGATGATTCAGTTGTTTACGGGATTAAAGGAAAAGGGTATAGGAGATAAATTGAGCCAGATTATTGAAAATCCCGAAACAGACGAAAATGTTCGCGAGGAAGCACGGTTTTTGATTGCACAAGCTCAAGGTAACATTTGATTTATCACGATTTAAACTTATCTGTTAACAAACACTTTAAATAAAGAAATCATGCAAAAAAAATTATTAGTTGTAATGGGTCTTCTGCTTAGTATAATGTCTATTCATGCACAGGAGGAGAGCCCTGAACAGAAAAGATTAAAAGAAGCAGAAAAAAAATTGGTAGAGGCAAAAGCCAACCACCAAAAAAATATAAGCGAAGCACGCAGGAAAATGGGAGAGTCATGGGCAGAGGCAAAAGCCAACCACGAAAAAAATATAAGCGAAGCACGAAGAAAAATTGGAGCGGAAAGGGCAGAAACACTCCTGTCAGCTGGGGTTGGTCTAAAGTATCCCGGCCTTGACAGCTCACCCCAGAAACGGGAAGGTATTTACCTTAATGATCAGTATAAAGAAGTCAGTTATGCCATTCCCTTTGCAAAAGGCGTCCTTGTACTGAACTTTGCACCTGACTCCATCGAAGGCTATGATGGTAATGAAATAGTCTTAAAGTCGTGGGTTGAAAAAGAGGAAGAGGCAGCCATAGATGGACTTGTTCTTGTAAGTGGAAACGGTTTGGCAGACAATACAGGTTTGGGACTTTTTGTAGATAAAAAGGGTGAAAGTGATTCAGTGGTAATCAATGAACTGGATATGCAAGGAATTAGCGGGGTAAAAGTAATGGTTCCTAAAGCGGTAAAAATTCTAGTAAAATACAACAGTACCTATCAGAATGAGCAGATAACTTTTTTGAATATTAAGAGTGAACTCGAAGTGGCAGTCCGGTTCAATCCCATAATAATCAAAAACATAACAGGTGCTGCAACTGTCAATTCCATGTATGGCAGTATTGTAGCGCAATTTGAAGCGCCACCCAGCATGCCCGTTTCACTGATTTCTTCATACGGGAATGTAGATGTCACCATTCCCCCGATATCAAAAGTGGATCTCCATGTCAAAACCAGCTGGGGTAAAATTTATATTGCACAGTCCCTGGTGGGTAAAGTTCAAAAGGATGCAGATTCCAAAGAAAGTCGCGAACAGTTAAAAGGAAAATTAAATGGTGGAGGAACTCCTTTTATTTTGTCTTCCGGATGGGGAAAGATTTACCTAAGATTGAAATGAACCTGTTTTTAATGCTGATAAAAAGGATGAATTGTGTTTGTTGAAGGGTTTTTGGTAAATTCATGTGTCTGTAAATAGGGCTACTTCCTAAAAACCATTCATTTTGACAACTTCCGATTATATTGCTCAACTGCCTGAAGATCGGCAACCTCTTGTGCAACAAATGCTTGAATTATTCAGGGAACATTTGCCGGAGGGTTTTGAGGAGACGATTAGTTACGGAATGATTGGATTTGTGGTTCCTAAATCTCTTTATCCTGCCGGCTATCATTCTGATCCATCACTTCCTCTTCCATTCATAGCTATCGCCGCACAAAAACATTTTACGGCCTTGTATCACATGGGCATTTACGCGCGGCAGGACCTTTGCGATTGGTTCACGCATGAATACCAGCAATTGCAACTTGGCAAGCTCGATATGGGGAAAAGCTGCATCCGGTTTAAAAAGCCTGAAAAGGTGCCTTGGAAACTCCTGGAAGAGCTTGCAGAAAAAATGACAGTTGAAGACTGGATCAGCTTGTATGAAGAAAAGATAAAGCGCTGATTTTCCCACTCATCAATAATCCGGGTGCAGAGGCTGAAATTCAGTAATTTAGTTGTTCCTAATAACTGCTTATGAAGTCATTATAGATCAGTCTAATC
>JBILSG010000334.1:0-3176 GCA_044372235.1 Chitinophagaceae bacterium | reverse complement strand
ACGCCTGTTCTGTGGGTTTTAAGGGATCATCTTGACCTCCAGGGAACAAAATATGGATGTGGTGTTGCAGCCTGTGGGGCTTGTACCATCCACTTCAATGGCAATGCTGTGCGTGCTTGTCAGCTCGCTGTTTCAGCAGTTGGCAATGGCGAAATCACCACCATTGAAGGCTTGTCGAAAAGCGGTGACCATCCTGTGCAAAAAGCCTGGCTGGAGCATGATGTGGCACAATGTGGATATTGCCAGACCGGACAGATCATGACCGCGGCTGCCCTACTGAAAAAGACGCCTAATCCAACTGATGAGCAGATTGAACAGGCCATGAATGGAAATATCTGCCGTTGTGGAACTTACACGCGTATCAAAACTGCCATTAAAACCGCTGCAAAACAAAAATAACTGAAGCATGGAAACACAAGATAAAAACTACAGCAGACGTTCATTTTTGAAGGTATCCTCCCTTTCAGGTGGGGGTATGCTGATAGGAGCCAGCTGGTTCATGAGTCTTAAGCCCATTGAAGTGATGGCTGCCGGAGAAGCCGCACCAGAGTGGGTCTTGGTGAATGGTTATATACAGATTACGGCCGACAATAAAATCAAGATCCAATGTCCCAATCCGGAGTTTGGGCAAAACGTCATGACTTCCATGCCGATGATCATCGCGGAAGAGTTGGCCGCCGATTGGAAAAACGTTACGGTGGAGATGGCCAAATATGATACGCCTACTTTCAGGCTTCAGTTCACTGGTGGTAGTCAGTCGATCAGAGCGGGTTGGAAAACCCTCCGCAATGCCGGTGCAACAGCCAGGATGATGTTGATTGCTGCTGCAGCGCAGCAATGGAACGTTCCGGCAGCTGAACTCAGTGCGAGTGGAAGTCAGGTGACGCACAAGGCAACAGGTAAGCAGGCAAGCTATGGCTCTCTGGCAGCGGTTGCTGCTAAGTTGCCTGTTCCGGCCAAGCCTGAATTGAAAGCCAAAGCGGATTTCAGCCTGATCGGAAAGCCTACTAAAAATGTTGTTGGCGAAAATATTGTCAGTGGCAAGCCTTTGTTCACCATGGACTACAAAGTACCCGGCATGCTCATTGCCATGGCGGAAAGGCCGCCGGCATTTGGCATGAAACTGAAATCCTTTGATGCTGCCGAGACATTGAAAATGCCTGGAATTAGAGAGGTTTTCAGCATCAAGGTCTATAACGATGATTATGCAAGGGCCATGTTTGATGCCCGGACTTTTAACGAGTTGGTGGTTATTGTGGGTAAATCCACTTGGGAAGTAATGAATGCCCGCAAGGTACTCCGGGCAAAGTGGGAGCCTATTGCTGAATCAAAAGAAATGGTTGCTGGTTTTGGTGGGAATAAACGGGAAGAAACCATTCCAGCCGGATTGGAAAGCACATCCGGACACCGCGAGGCCATGGCTGCCGCTGCAGCCAAACCCGGAAAGGTGCTGCGTAAGGATGGTGATCCTGAAGGGGCGTTTGCACAAGCGCATACCATCCTGGAAAAGACCTATTCTGCGCCTTTCCTGGCACACAATACGATGGAGCCCATCAGCTGTTTTGCCAACGTTACAGCCGATAAGGCATTTTTTGTGGCACCCACACAGGCGCCTGATTTCATTGCGCCTGCTATTGCTACCAGGCTGGGTATAACTGCTGATAAAATTGATATCCAATTGGCCAGGATGGGTGGTGGATTTGGCCGGAGGGCTTATTGCCATTTCATTGTTGAAGCAGGAATCATTTCCCAGCGCATCAAAGCACCGGTGAAATTGATTTATAGCCGTGAAGATGATATGACCAATGGCATTTACAGACCAGCATACCAGGTTACTTATAGGGCAGCCCTGGATGCGGCCAACAACATCACTGCATTTCATGTGAAAGGTGGTGGTATACCTGAAGGCGCAGTGCATGCCAACAGGTTTCCAGCGGGTGCTTTTGCCAATTACCTCGCAGAGGGTTGGGCAGTAAGTTCCAATATCACCATCGGGGCCTTCAGGGCACCGGGTTCCAATTTCATTGCTGCGGCAGAGCAATCTTTCCTGGATGAGTTGGCAGAGAAAACCGGACAGGATCCGATTGAATTCAGGTTGTCTTTGATGAAAAAGGCCAAAGAGCAACCTGTTGGAAAAAACAATGATTACGATGCTGCACGGTACATGGCTGTGCTGGAGCTGGTGCGCGATAAATCAGGTTGGAAAGGCAAATCAGACAAACGCGGTGTGGCAGCTTATTTCTGTCACAATTCCTATGCAGCACATGTGCTTGATCTCAGCATGAAAGATGGCATGCCAGTTGTGGAAAATGTTGTTTCAGCACTCGATTGTGGTGTGGTGGTGAATCCGGAAGGTGCCAAGAACATGGTTGAAGGTGCCGTTGTAGATGGTATCGGCAATTGCCTCTTCGGTGAAATGACTTTTGAAAATGGTGAGCCGCAAAAGAAGAATTTCAACCAATACCGCATGATCAGGCATCGGGAAGCACCGAAAAATATTGACGTACATTTTGTACAAAATGGGATTGATCCTACTGGTTTGGGAGAGCCCCCGTTCCCGCCAGTATTTGCTGCTTTGGCCAATGCCTTATACAGGGCTACCGGTAAACGTTTTTACGAGCAACCATTCATCAAACAGCTGACTACTGAAAGTTGATTTTATTTGAATTGAAACAGCAAGGGCAGAATAAATGTAACGAAAGCGGCCCAGATGCTGTAAGCCGGCAGAAAATAGCCAATGGTGTTTTCCAGCTGTATGGGGTTTGATTTTTTCCGGAATAGCATAATCAGTTGTCTGGCCACAGCAATCAGGTGCAGGAAGATCAGGATGTTGGAACCCAAAACTGCCAACCTATTGGGTGTTGCACCATATTCCATCAACCTGAAACCGATGGCAGATAGGGCAATGCCATTGGCAATGATGGTCAGGACCGACAAGGCAATGAGCATGACAAGATTGAAATTGTTGTTGACAGATTTTGCAGCTTCAGTGACAGAAAAGATAATAATCGCCATCACCCCAATGAGCAATCCGTTGAAAGTCAGCAGGAACTCACGGTCCTGGTAAATATTTTTGGAAGTAGTTACCACCGCAAACAAAAAGCCAAGCAAGGTAACCAGCACCAATGGCGTGAATATCTTGGCAATGACTGGTGAGATTTTGTTGACCAGCAGTG
>JBILSG010000333.1:0-3182 GCA_044372235.1 Chitinophagaceae bacterium | reverse complement strand
AGCGTTTCTGTGTTTTCCATTGCCGGAGTCTCCAGCGGTTCAAAGCCGTAACTTTCAAAAACGCCCTGAATCGTGCGGAGGATATAGTTTCTTTTTCGCAGTACAGCTGCTGAAAAATCGCGCGTACCTTGCGGAATGGATGGTTTCATTTTGTAAAGTTAAGGCTGTTTGAAAGAAGTGCGATTGCAGACATTAATCCACACAACCATCATATTGTATTTTTTTTACAAAGATAGCTTGTGGAAAACTGTCACAATAACATCAAATCAGTCAGACGGAAACCTAATTTTCATAAATTGCAGTTATGGATACAAATTCATTCAGGGAAAAGGAAGCCAGGAGGCAAGGCAGCTTCAGAGTCATCTATGATTTCACGATGGGTGTTTTGTGGTTCGGAGCGGGTATTTTCTTTTTACTCAACAAATACCTGATTTCCGGAGCAGGTTTTGACTCACTTACATCATCCATTTTTGGTATTGCCTGTCTCTGTTACGGGTTCTTTCGCTTTTATCGGGGTTTTGCTGCAAAAAAAAAGCAATGAGAAAAATGAGTCTGAATTTACAAGGGTTATTGTCTGTGCTGTTGGTCTGCATTCTTTTAGCGGCATGTACAGGAACAACAAAAAAGGCAAAAGTGATCGGTGGTGATGATACCCTTACAAGTGGTACCATACACATCAGTGTTGATGAGTCATTTGCACCAATTATTGACTCACAGATCAAGGTCTTTATGTCTCAGAACCCCAAGGCTACAATTGTACCTCATTACAAACCTGAGGCTGATTGTATAAAGGATATGCTGTCTGACAGTACCAGGATGGTTATCATTACCAGGGGCTTAACGGAAGATGAAGCGCCGTTTTACAAGGATACAATCGGATTTGTACCCTCATGGGGTAAAATAGCTACTGATGCCATAGCTGTTGTGATGCATCCCAAGGCGAAAGATTCACTGTTTTCAGTTGCTGAAATAAGATCTATGCTGAATGGTTCGTCGGGCTATAAGTACCAGCTGGTAATGGATGGACTGAAAGCGACCAGTACAGTCAGGTTTCTGATGGATTCTGTGTTACGTGGCCAGCCCCTTAGCGGAAATGTAATGGCAGCAAGGAGTTCTGAAGCTGTGATTGAATACGTGGCCAGTCACCCTCAGGCAATAGGGTTCATAGGTGTAAGCTGGATTGGAAACCGCGAAGATCCTGCCCAACTGAGTTTCCAGAAGCGTGTAAAACTTGCAGCACTGCAGTGTGCCAACTGTGAAGAGGAGGTATATGTGAGACCTTATCAGGCCAATATTGCCATGAAACGCTACCCCCTAAACAGGGGCTTGTACTATATTTTGAAAGAAAATTTTGCAGGATTAGGTAAAGGTTTTGTCAATTTTTTGACCCACGAAAAGGGTCAACTGATATTCAGGCGTGGATATCTCGTGCCAGACCGCATGGCTTTGCAAATACGTAAGGCAAATGTTTCCGAATAAAAATATGATTTCTTACATTTACACCTCATAAAATGAAAACGATGCTAAAATTGAAGTTTGGGGTATCTATTCTGGCCCTCATGGTTTCTGCAGGAGTAATGGCACAATCCGTTCAGGAAGGCCGCCGCATGCTGCATATGCAAAGACATCACGCAGCCAAAAAAATCCTGCAACAACTGGCGGATCAGGCTCCTGCCAATGTAGAGACAGCTTACTGGCTGGCTCAGGCTTACTTTGAAAATGGGGATCCCAAAGGCGCTGATGCTGTGCTGGCAAAAGCCATGCAGGGTGAAAATGGAAGTCACCCGCTGTTGCTTGTTGCAAAAGGACAGGCTGAGCTGATAGAAGGTAAATCTGCTGATGCCCGTCAGCGTTTTGAAACAGCTATTTCATTGACAAAAGGTAAAAATGCAGAAGTATTTACTGCAATTGGCAAAGCCAACCTTGAAAAGGGTGGAGATGTCGCCTATGGTATTGAAAAACTCAAGCTTGCGACAGCCGTTAAAGGGTTCAAGGATCCGTTCACCTATATCTACATGGGTGACCTTTACCGTGGTATGATGAATGGAGGAGAAGCGGTTAAAGCATACGAAAATGCTTTGATGGTTGACCCGAAGAACGCCATTGCCAAGCACAAAATCGGAAAAATTTACCTGACTCAGGGTTCTGAACAAAGGGATATCTTCCTGGGTAAATTCAATGACGCAGTAGCTGATGATCCTGCTTTCACGCCAGCATTGTACGATTTGTATGTATTTTATTTTTCGAGAGATGTATTCAAGGCTACTCAGTATTTCAATGAGTATAAAAAACATGCAGAACCTGGTCCTGCCATCGATTATGAGGAAGCCAGTCTGCAGTTTGCCGGAGGTGATTTCAACAACGCCATTACAAAGGCTGATAATCTGCTCAATACGCAGGGAGATAAGGCTGATGCCAGACTTTACCGGCTGAAGGGTTACAGCTATGACAAACTGGGAGATTCAGTGAAGGCACTGGCCATGATGGAGACTTTTTTCCAGAAAGCAACTGCTGACCAAATCAATCCTGACAACTATGTTGTAGCTGCTTACAATGCCGCTAAAACAAAAGCTGATGCCCAAAAGGTTGATTATTTCTTCAGCAAAGCCATTGAAGCAGATACAACCGCTTCCAATAAAGTTGACTACGCCCGTAGGGCTGCAGACTTTTTCAAAAAGTCTGGTAATACCGTTAAGTCTGCCGAATGGCTCACAAAAGTACTTTCCATCAATCCCAAGTTAAGCAAGGTGGATCTGTACAATGCGGGCTTCGAGAATTTCAAGGCAACAGAATTCAGGAGGGCAGACAGCATATTTACAGTATACAAAACAAATTACCCTACTGAAGTTTATGGTCATTACTGGTCATTCCGTTCATTGTCTGTAATTGATTCCACAATGGAACAGGGACTTGCAATTGCTGATTGTGAGAAGTTTATTTCCATTGCAGAAGCAGATAAGTCAAAGAATAAGAGCACCCTCATTACTGCTTATGGTTATCTTGCCGGCTACACAGCCAATATCAAGAAGGACCTGGCTGGGGCTTCAGCATTCCTCGACAAGATAATCGAAATTGATCCCAATAACCAGGACGCTATCAAGAACAGGGATATTATCCAAAAGGCACTGGCTGCAGGGCAGAAGAAGTAGGTTGGGTAATAGGCAATAGGCACAAGGCACAAG
>JBILSG010000053.1:0-10501 GCA_044372235.1 Chitinophagaceae bacterium | reverse complement strand
ACAACGACCGCCATGCTGACGCCAAAATCATCAAACACCGTGCCGGTGATTTGTATGACCTGATTTCCAGCAGCGAGGAAACCGTAAAAGCTGTTGGAGAGTGGAACAAAGCGGAAATCATTTACAATAAAGGTGAACTCAAACTTTTCCTGAACGGGAAGAATGTGGTGACCACTACAGTGGGTGATGACAACTGGAACAAAATGGTTGCGGGCAGCAAGTTCAAGAATTCTCCCGGGTTTGGAAAATACCCGAAAGGAAGGATTTCCTTGCAGGACCACGGCAATAAAGTTTGGTTCCGGGATATCAAAATAAGGGAACTCTGATATTAAGGAATAATAAAACCGAAAACGCCGCGCTTATGCGGCGTTTTTTCAGTTTTAAGGGAATAAATATTTAAGCGTGAAACAAGGAACAAAAACTACATTCAACATGATCAGATTGGCAGCAATGGCAATGATGTGCATGATTACCATCGCATCAGTTGCACAGCAGAAAGTGCTCGTCTTTTCCAAAACGGCAGGGTTCAGACATGGATCCATACCTGTTGGAAAGATTGCACTCATGCAGTTGGGAAAGGAAAACGGATTTGCAGTGGATACCACAGAGAATGCAGACGCTTTCAATGAAAAAAACCTGAGTCAGTATAACGCCGTTGTGTTTCTCAGCGCAACTGGTGATGTATTGAATAACTATCAACAGGCTGCTTTTGAACGATATATTCAGGCAGGCGGCGGCTACATGGGTATCCATGCAGCTACTGATTGTGAATATACCTGGCCCTGGTACGGAAAACTTTCGGGAGCTTATTTCAAAAGTCACCCCAGAAACCAGCAGGCGAAACTTATCATCAAAGACAAATCACATCCAAGTACAGCACATTTGCCTGAAGTATGGGAGCGAACAGATGAATGGTACAACTTCAAAAAAGTGCCTGAACATGTAAAGGTGTTGATTAGCATAGACGAAACTTCCTACAAAGGTGGTGAGAATGGAGATAATCATCCCATGGCCTGGTACCATGAATATGATGGCGGAAGGTCATTTTATACTGAATTTGGTCATACCAACGAATCTTTTGCTGACCCCCTATTCCTGAAGCACCTGCTTGGTGGCATCCAATATGCCATCGGTAAGGGTGTGAAGTTGGATTATACCAAAGCCAAAACACAGCTCGTTCCAGAAAATGACCGTTTCACCAAGAATGTGTTGGCGGGAGGTGTTTTTGATGAGCCAACAGAGCTCGCCGTATTGCCCAACCTGGATATACTGGTAGCCCAGCGGAAAGGTGAAGTGATGTGGTACAGCAATGCTACCAAAAAAGTAACACAGGTAGCCAAATTTGACCTGTACCACCGTTCAGGTGTAGCCGGTGTCAATGCTGAAGAAGGGTTGATGGGTATAACCGCTGATCCCGATTTTGCCAATAACCATTACATCTATATGTATTATGCGCCACTCGATACATCAGTAAACCGTTTGTCGCGTTTTGTTTTCAAAGACGGGAAGCTCGACCTCAAATCTGAAAAGCAGATACTTGACGTTGTATCAACCAGAAAAATCTGTTGTCATACTGGTGGTTCACTCACCTTTGGCAAGGGAAGGGAACTGTTTCTTTCCACAGGCGACAACGCCACTCCATTCAATCAGCCTAATTCCACCTATAAGCTAGATGGGTACGGCCCAATGGACAACCGCGAAGGTTTTGAGCAGTTCGATGCCCGCAGGAGTTCAGCCAATACCAATGACCTCAGGGGTAAGGTATTGCGGATCAATGTCAACCTTGATGGCACCTATACCATACCCGAAGGGAATTTGTTTGCACCCGGTACAGCAAAAACCAGGCCTGAAATTTATGTGATGGGAACCCGGAACTCCTACAGGATTTCCGTAGACAAGAAACGTGGATACCTCTATTGGGGTGATGTTGGTCCGGATGCCCAGGAAGATAAACCCGATCGTGGATCCAGGGGTTATGATGAATTCAATCAGGCAAAGAAAGCCGGATTCTTCGGTTGGCCTCTGTTCATTGGTAAAAACTATCCGTACAAACAGTTTGATTACGCAACTGGACAATCCGGAGATCAGTATGATCCCCTCAAGCCCTTGAATCTCTCTAAAAACAATACCGGATTGGTTGAGTTGCCACCGGTTAGCCCAGCTTTTATTTGGTATCCGTACGCTGTTTCTCCAGATTTTCCTGAATTGGGAACAGGGGGTAGGAATGCCATGGCTGGACCAACCTATTACTCAGATATGTATCCGCAAACAACGAGATTTCCAGCCTATTATGACGGAAAAGTGTTGTTTTATGAGTGGATGCGCGGATGGATGAAGTGGGTAACACTGGATAAAGACGGAAACTTTGAGAAACTGGAACCGTTTATGGAAGGCACCAAGTTTGCCAACACCATGGATGTGGAGATGGGTCCTGATGGCCGCATGTACATGATTGAATATGGTACAGGCTGGTTCAGCAAGAATGCCGATGCAGCATTGTCACGCATTGATTTCAATGGTGGAAACAGGGCACCAAAGGCAAAAATCAGCATTGGTAAACGCACAGGTTCTATTCCGTTTACAGTCAAAACATCTGCAGCTGGAACTGTTGATCCAGATAAGGATGCACTCACGTATATCTGGCATTTCGGAGCAGCTGTTAAGCCAGCCAATGCTTCAACGGAATCCAGTTTTACTTTTACCAAACCAGGTGAGTATAATATATATGTAGAAGCAAGAGACAGTAAGGGAGCAATTACCAAAAGTGAGGTGCTGAAAGTTTATGCAGGTAATGAGGAGCCGCAGGTTACTGTTAAAACAGAAAACAACAGCGATTTCTATTTCCCAGGTGTACCAGTGCCGTACTCTGTACTTATCAATGACAAAGAAGATGGATCTACCGCCAAAGGCGGCATCGATGCCAAGTCTGTTTTTGTAAAAGTGGATTACTTGAGCAGTCCGGATAAGGCACAGGTAGTTGGACACCAGATCATCACAGCAGCGATGGAAGGCAAAAACCTCGCCGCTACGTTGGATTGCAAAGCCTGTCATAAAGAGGCTGAGAAATCCGTAGGACCAGCATACAAGGATGTGGCGGCAAAATACGAGAAGGATCCCAAGGCAAGGGCTTACCTCACCAATAAGATCATCAAAGGTGGCGGAGGTGTATGGGGAGATGTTGCCATGTCTGCCCACCCCGATCTCAAGCCTTCTGATGCGGATATGATTGTAGAGTGGATCCTCGGGTTGAATAAAAAAGAAGCACCTTCTTTACCCGCAAAAGGTTCAATTGTTCCAACAGACAAGGATATGGGTAATGGAAATATGATGCTGATAACAGCTACTTATACCGATAAAGGAGGAGCAGGATTAAGGCCACAAAGTGGCGTAGGTTCCGCTACGTTGAAGAGTCCAGTTGTGTCTGTGGCTTCTGCCACTGCAAAACGCGGTATCAATATTGCAGAGTTCGGCGGAAGGAAGCTAGCTGTGGTAGAATCCGGAGTATCTGGTACTTTGGAGTTTGACAAGATGAACCTCAAGAATATCACTGCATTTGAGGTGAACTATGCCATGCAGAAACCTCCTGATTTCGGATATACCATCAGCTGGTATGTTGATTCTCCCAATGGCACCAAGCTTGGAGAGGTGAAAATAGGAAAGGATGCAGACCTCAAAAATATGAAACTGATGGTACCCCTTCAACAGGTTCCGGACCAGCCATTCAAGCTTGTCATGAAAATGGAGAAGGCAGACAGTAAAGAGACGCAGTTTGTGGCTGTGACATCCTTCAGGCTTATTGCCGGAAAATAGAACCATGGTTCAATCCATAAAAGAAAAATGGGGGGTCTCGACCGAGACCCCCCATTTTGTATTTAAAAATTTAATCGGAACGATAAGCTTATTATTACCGTTGACTTCATTTTTTAGCCGTCTTGCGTTTTTGGTTTAGCAGGTTGATAATCAAAAAGACAGCAATGATCATCAATCCCCCAAACTCGCGGGCATTTTCAATCCAGGGTTTGGTGGCTTTCATGCTTTGCACCAGGCTTTCTGCACCATGCTCACTCAACCAGGAAATAACACCGTCTTTTTTAAAAACCAGGGTGAATCCGTAGATGATACAAGCCAATAAGATACCCAGGTGTGAAATCCTGTCGTGTTTGCCAACAATGTTCATATACGCCAGCAAGGCAGTTACGCCATATATGGTAATCCACACATAGGGATCCGGGTCATTGTATTGCAGGCCAGCGGAGATTACAAATAATCCCCCCATAATGTAATTGAATATCTTCATCCTCAGAGCTTTTTAACCAGGTTAGACTGAATAAAACCAATGCTTTGTTTGATGCTGTCGAATGGTGAACCCGGACAAACATCCTGTTCCACGAAGAAATGCTTCATACCGGATGTTTTAGCCTGACTGAAAATTGTTCCGAAGTCAATTACGCCATTGCCCACTTCAGTAAAATTCTTTTTATCGGTATTATCCATGTCTTTGACATGCCAGAGGGCGATTCTTCCTTTGTGTTTCTTGAACAGGTCGATTGGGTTCTGGTTGGCACGAACAGCCCAGTATAGATCCAGTTCAATTTTGACCATGTCCTTATCCGTTTCAGCTGTCAGGATATCAAAAGGCAGGACCCCCTGTTGTGCCTCGAATTCAAAGTCGTGGTTGTGGTAGCAGAGCTGGATACCCGCTTTTTTGCAAGTTTCTGCGGCTTTACTCAGGTTAGCTGCTATTTTCTTGTAAGTATCAGCATCACCCCTTTCTTCTGGCATCAGGTAGGCAATAACCATGTATTGTTGTCCGATTGCTGCCGCGTCTTCAACAGCTTTTTCCCAGCCATACAGCAATGTTCCAGGTATTTGTTTGTTACCGAAATTACCATACATGTAATGACCCGATGGAGCCGTCATACCCAGATCAGCCAGCACTGTTTTGTATTCAGTGGCAGACATACCGAAGAATTTTCCGTCATATCCAAAATTTTCAACCTCACCAAAACCCATGCTGGCCACTTTTTTAAGTGTACCCAGTGCATCTTTACCTATTTCATTCCTGACAGTATAAAGTTGAACGCCAACTTTTTTATTTTTGACATCGCTGAGGGCAAATGCATCGTTCATGACCATGGAACCTGCTGATACCCATGCCATTTGTTTGAGGAGGTTTCTTCTCGTTATCATATTGGTTTAATTTTATTTTCCGCTTATCTTATTGAGAATCACAGGAATATCTTTTTCTTCATCGCTGTATATCATCAGTTTTCTGTTTTCGTCAAACAGGAACATGGAGGGATATTTCCGTGGAAGGAATTTTGCAATAAACTGGTTGTACTTGTCTGAAAGGATGGTTGTGTTTTTGCGGACTGAGATTTTCGGACCATATTTTTTCAGGAAAGGCTCAACCTGAGCTTTAGCATCTCTGGTAACCAGGATTATATTCAGGTTATTGAGCATTTTTTCCTTGCTGTTGTATTCAGTGATGGCTTCCATGCAATGAGAACATTCTGTATCAAAAAAGACGATCAGCGATTTTTGAGCCGGAACAAGGTTGGCAGGCTTAAAATCAGCACCATTATCCATCCTCGAGAATGTAAAGTCAGGGATTGATTTAACCTGGCTTTTTGTTTCAGTAAAGCTTAATCCCAATACTGCAAGTGAAATCAGTAGTTTTTTCATGATCTGCTTTTAATATAATCAGGTGCATAATAATGATTTTTCCTCAAGCAGACGTAACAAACCCTTGTTTTGCAATTTTTTTATAAATATTTGAGTGAATATGCAGCGTTTCAGGAATCCAACTTGTCTTTGCCATGCAGACAACACAGATCCAGTGTTTATATGTAATAGAATAAAAATTTAATTTATTTTCAACAAATTGTTAAATTTTAAAATCAAAATTATATTTTAGCCGGCCCAAACTTACGATGCACCACCTATTTTAGTTAATAACACTAGTAAAACTTTCAATAGTCAACTCCCATTTTTAATCAAAAACAACAAATGCATGAAACGAATGCTTGCTAATTCGGTAAAGGCTGGTCTCCTGACAGTCTTCTTCGGCCTGTTGGTGACTGCATCCTTTGCGCAGCGTAAAGTTACCGGTAAGGTTACCGGAGGCGATACTGGCGGAGGATTATCTGGTGCCACAGTAAAAGTAAAAGGATCATCTACTGCGGTTACAACCGGAGCAGATGGAACTTATTCCATTTCAGTAGCCAACAACAATGCCACCCTTGAGGTGTCTTTTGTGGGTTATGAAACATCAGATGTAAAGGTTGGTTCACTTTCCAGCCTCAATGTTATCCTGACTGCTTCTACCAGTGCATTGCAGACGGTAGTTGTAACGGGTTACGGTTCCCAGGAGCGCAGAAGCATTACTGGATCAGTTGCTGTGGTTGATACCAAAGAAATGACCAAGTTTGCTGCTTCCAACATTGCCGATCAGCTTCAGGGCAAGGTTCCCGGTGTTCAGATGTCTACTTCCGGTGATCCCGGTTCAGCAGCATTCGTTCGTATCCGTGGAATTGGTACCATCAACAACAACGAGCCTTTGTATGTAATTGATGGAGTTCCTGTTCAGAACGAATCAAACATCAACTTCCTCAATCCGAATGACGTTGAGTCTATTCAGGTTCTGAAAGATGCGGCATCTGCTTCTATCTACGGATCTCGTGCTGCGAATGGTGTAATTGTAATTACCACTAAAAAAGGTAAGAGCGGTTCATCTAAGTTGACTGTAGACATGTTCTACGGTTCTGCTTCTCCTTCAAAGATCCCGGAGACTTTGAGTCCAAATGAGTTCCTTGAGGTACAGCAAAAATTGGCTTCAGGTCAAGGCTTGGGTTTCTCCTCTAACATTTACATCAACCAGGGTGGCAAGTGGGTTCTTCCTGATTACGCAGTTCGCGGATTGGGTGGTTTCCTTGCTGGCGATCCAGCGGTTGATCCTGCCAAGTATTTCCTGAATTCAGACCCGGTTGGTCGTGGTGTAGGTGACTACCTTATCCTCCAAACCAACAAGGCTGGTACAAACTGGTTTAGGGAAGTATTCAAGCCTGCTGCGATGAAGAACTATCAAGTTTCTGCATCGGGTGGTTCTGATAAGGGTAACTACTTCTTCTCTGGTAACGTTTATGACCACCAGGGTATCATGATTGGTAACGACTATAAGAGGTACCAAGCACGCGTTAACTCTAACTACAACATTGGTAAGCGTATTCGTGTAGGTGAAAACTTGAACGTTGCTTATCAGCAGACTCGTGCATCTCAGGGTAACCCGAATGAAGGTTCTCCATTGATTAATACTTACGGTATGCCACAATTGGTTCCCGTGTATGACATCAAAGGAAACTATTCTTCTCCAGCAAACTTCAATTCAAACGTATCAAACCCAGTTGCTCAGCAGATGAGAAACAGGGCAAACAATTTTGGCCATAGCTTCCGTGTAACCGGTAGTGTTTTTGGTGAAGTTGATCTTGCTGATTTCTTGACTTGGAAATCATCTTACGGTCTTGATTACAACTCTGGACCTGGTCAAGGATATGGAACGCGTGCTTATGAAGCAACTGAAGGTAACACCAACCCTAACTCTTTGGGCAATTCTTATTTCTTGAATAGAAACTGGGTAGCTTTCTCTACTTTGAATTTCAAGAAGACTTTCGGTGACCACAGGGTAAATGCACTTTTGGGATATGAGGCAAAGCAGACTTACTACGAAGGTTTCAACGCGAGTGGTTCTGAGTTGGCATTTGACAACTTCAACTATCGTTTGTTGCAAAACGTAAACCCTGCTACATTCAGAATGAGCAGCTACCGTGGTGAGCACAATGTTGTATCTCAATTCTTCCAAACAAACTATTCTTATAGCGATAAGTACTTAGTATCAGCTACTGTTCGTCGTGATGGTTCTTCAAGATTCATCGAGAACAAATATGGTATTTTCCCTTCTGCTTCAGTAGGTTGGAGACTTTCTAAGGAAAGCTTCATGGATAATGTTTCATTCATCAACGATTTGAAACTGAGAGCTTCTTATGGTGTTCTTGGTAACAACGAGGTGGGTGGTGACTATCCTGGTTTCTCAAACTTCTCTACAGGTGTAGATGCTGCTAACTACTCTATCAATGGTTCTAATAACAGTACTACAACTGGTTTCGAGCAATCTTCTACTGGTAACCCTAAATTGAAATGGGAAAGCACTGCAGTAACTAACATTGGTTTTGACGCGGTTCTTTCCGGTGGCTGGAACGTAATGCTCGAGTGGTATAAGCGTGATACACGTGATATGATCTACAACGTAGAACTTCCACTTGAATTAGGTGCTGTTGGTCGTCAGGCTCAAAACATTGGTCAAATGACCAACACTGGTTTAGATTTCGCAGTTGGTTACACCAAGCGTGTAAACCGTGATTTCAACTTCAATGTGAATGTAACAGGATCTACTGTTAAGAATGAAGTTGTTAAGCTTGAAGCTAACAGCAATACCTTCATCCGCTCCGGTGGTTCAAGGATTGGTGATATCACTTATACAAAGGCTGGTCTGCCAATCTCTCAGTTCTATGGATATATCCAGGAAGGACTTTGGAAATCACAGGCAGATTTAGACAAAGTATTGTTTACAGACAAGGGTGATGCCAAAGTTGGTCGTTTCCGTTATGCTGACCTGAATAAGGATGGCAAAATCGACAACAATGACGAGACTTATCTTGGAAGCCCAATCCCAACTTTGTTGCTTGGTCTTAACTTAACTGCAAACTACAAGAATTGGGATTTCACCATGTACTGGAGTGGAACTTATGGTAACAAGTTGTTCAACTTTGTTAAATACTTTACCGAGTTCAACGCCTTCCAGCGCAGCAGAAGCAAAGCATTCTTGTATGAAGCTGGTAAAACACTTCCTGTTCTTGATGGTGGTGACAACTACAGCTCTAACAGAAACAGTTATTATGTTGAAGATGGATCTTTCACCCGTTTGAGAAACTTACAGGTAGGTTACTCTCTTGATGCTGCTTCTTTGAAGAAGCTTGGTATCGGCAGATTGCGTATCTACGCTCAGGGACAAAACTTGCTTACTTTCACAAAGTATAGCGGCTTGGATCCTGATGTAACTATCTCTAACATCACTGAAGGTTTCAACAGTCAGCGTGACCTTTCATTGGGTGTTGACAATGGCCGTATTCCTTTGGCGAGATCAGTCATTGTTGGTATAAACCTTGAGTTCTAAAAAGCATGATGCTTAAACAATAAATCCAACTAATAAAAACCTTCAATATTTTTATTACTCGATTTTAAGAGCATTAAGAAATAAAACAATTTAAAAATGAGAAAGAATATCATGCAAAAATTAGCGGTGCTGGGTTTACTGGCAGTCGTTATCTACAGTTGCGGAAAGGATTTTCTTGAAACACAACCATACGGTAGTGTAAACAATGAACTTCTTTCTACATCAGAAAAAGGTGCTAACTCACTTCTGATTGCAGCTTACTCCAACCTGGATGGATTTTCAGGATGGGACAATGGTGGTCCTTGGGGTGGTGCCTCTTCAAACTGGACTTTCGGAAGTATTGCCGGTGGTGATGCTTACAAAGGTTCTGAAGCGGGTGACCAACCAGACATCACTCCTCTTGAAAGAGGAAACGTGGATGCTAATAATCCATACTTAGAGCAAAAATGGAGAAACTATTACGATGGTATCTCAAGAACAAACCAATCGATCGTTGCTTTTACCAAGTTGACAGCAATTGATGCTGCCCAAAAATCAACAAGAATCGCAGAAGCTAAATTCTTGAGAGCTTGGATGCACTTTGATCTTTGGAAGATTTTCCGCAATGTTCCTTATATCGATGAAACTTTAGAAGATGTTCGCATAGGTAACTCTGCAAATATTCTTCCAAAAATTCAGGCTGATCTTCAAGCTGCGATAAATGGTCTTCCTGTAACTCAACCACAAGCTGGTCGCGTTACAAAAGGCGCTGCTCAGTCTTTATTGGGAATGACTTATATGTGGGAGAAAAAGTATGCTGAAGCAAAAGCTCAATTTGATGCTGTTGTAAACTCTGGCAGATATGCTTTGAATGCTAAATATTTCGACAACTTCAATGCTTCTGTTCGTAACACAAGAGAAGGAATTCTTGAAGTACAAATGGCAGTAAATACAGGTGGCGGTGATGCTGGTAACGTAGGTGATGTGTTGAACTTCCCTTACAACAATGGTCCTGCAGGTTGCTGCGGATTCCATCAGCCTTCTCAAGATCTTGTAAACTCTTTCCAAGTTGATGCCAATGGTCTTCCTTTGTTGGATACCTACAATGCACAAGATGTAAAGAATGATGATGGTTTGAAGGATTCAGATCCTTTCACTCCTGAAACCCGTGCTTTGGATCCTCGTATCGACCGTACTGTTGGTCGCCGTGGTCTTCCATACTTGGATTGGGGTAAGCACCCAGGTTCTTCTTGGATTCGTGACCAGTCTTATGGTGGTCCTTATGCTCCAATG
>JBILSG010000331.1:0-3206 GCA_044372235.1 Chitinophagaceae bacterium | reverse complement strand
GTTTTAAACATAAAAAAATGTCCCGGTATAAACCAGGACAAATTTACTATACTTTAAAGTACCTTATACATTGGAAATTTCCTGTTCTTCCGGTTGTTTGCGAATAGAGAACGTTATTTTCTGCTGCTCCTTATCCAGATCTGCCACCATAACATCCCCAGACTTAATATTCATACTGAGAATTTCTTCTGCAAGTGGATCTTCAAGGTATTTCTGTATGGCTCTGTGCAGGGGACGAGCACCGAATTGCTGATCATACCCTTTTTCGGCAATGAAATCCTTTGCTTCTGGTGTCAATTCAAGACTGAATCCAAGATTTGCCAAACGTTTCATCACACCCTTCATCAGAATATCAATAATCTCAAAAATATGTTCCTTTTCAAGAGAATTGAAAATGATTACATCATCTACCCTGTTCAGGAACTCAGGTGAGAATGTTCTTTTCAAAGCTTTTTCAATAACGGCTTTGTTGGCTTCTTCTGCATTAGCCTGCCTGGCACTTGTTGCAAAGCCCACACCTTCTCCAAAATCTTTCAGCTGACGAACGCCGATATTGGAGGTCATGATGATAAGAGTATTTTTGAAATCAACCTTCCGGCCAAGTCCATCTGTTAATTGCCCATCATCCAAAACCTGCAAGAGAATGTTGTAAATATCAGGATGCGCTTTTTCAATTTCATCCAACAGAATAACAGAGTAAGGCTTTCTCCTGACTTTTTCTGTAAGCTGTCCACCTTCTTCATAACCAACATAACCCGGAGGTGCCCCTATTAATCTGCTTACAGTGAATTTCTCCATGTATTCACTCATGTCAATCCGGATAAGAGAATCTTCAGAGTCAAACATGTGCCTGGACAAGGCCCTGGCTAATTCTGTTTTACCAACACCAGTGGGACCCAGAAAAATAAAAGTACCGATTGGTTTTTTGGGATCTTTTAGTCCAACCCTGTTGCGTTGAATGGCTTTCACAACCTTTCCTATGGCTTCATCCTGACCAACCACCATGCCTTTCATGTCAACAGACATGTTCCGAAGTTTTTCAGTCTCTGCCTGAACCATTCGTTTTACCGGGATTCCCGTCATCATACTCACAACTTCAGCGATATCCTCTTCCGAAATTGGATAGCGCCTGTGCTTGGATTCTTCTTCCCACTTATTTTTTGCGGCCTCCAGCTCTTCCTGAAGTTTCTTTTCCGTGTCTCTCAAACTTGCGGCTTCTTCAAAGCGTTGACTTTTTACAACCCTGTTTTTCTCCAGCTTGATGTCTTCAATTTTCTTTTCCAGTTCGATGATGTCGTCAGGTACATTGATATTTTTGAGGTGTACGCGCGCGCCCACTTCATCCAACACATCAATGGCTTTATCTGGCAGCAACCTGTCTGTCATGTACCTGTCGCTTAACTTCACACAAGCGTCAATGGCATCCTGGGCATAATCCACATTATGGTATTCCTCATACCTGGACTTAATATTATTCAGTATCTGTATGGTTTCATCCACTGAAGGCGGTTCTACAAGTACTTTCTGAAAACGCCTGTCAAGTGCCCCATCTTTTTCAATGTGCATGCGATACTCATCTAATGTAGATGCACCAATACACTGAAGCTCACCCCTTGACAAAGCAGGCTTGAAAATATTGGACGCATCCAGGGAACCGCTTGCACCACCGGCACCAACGATTGTGTGAATTTCATCGATGAAAAGAATAACGTCACGGTTTTTTTCAAGTTCCGTCATGATAGCCTTCATCCGCTCTTCAAACTGTCCGCGGTATTTTGTTCCTGCAACCAAAGCTGCCAGATCCAGTGAAACAACACGTTTATCAAACAGAACACGTGAAACTTTTCGCTGTACAATCCGCAAGGCAAGTCCCTCAACAATAGCAGTTTTACCAACGCCAGGCTCTCCAATCAGGATTGGATTATTCTTTTTCCTTCTCGAAAGTATTTGTGAAACACGCTCAATCTCTGCTTCTCTTCCAACTATCGGATCAAGAGAGCCCGATTCAGCCAGTTTGGTAATATCCCTGCCAAAATTATCCAAAACAGGCGTTTTACTTTTGCCTCCAGCTTGTGCAGTTTTAGCTTTTTGTTGGGTACTTTTTTTCTCTTCATCAAACTCTTCCTCAGGTTCATCTGAGAATTCGCTTTTAACATCGTTGCTTCTTACTACTCCCAGTTCATTGCGGAATAGATCGTAATCCACTTCAAATTGATTCAGAATCTGAGTGGCTATATTCTCTTTGTTTTTTAATATGGAGAGCAAGAGGTGTTCAGTTTCAACCATGGGACTTTTCAGTGCCTTGGCTTCTAATACGGTGACGCGGATAACTTTTTCTGCTTGTCTTGTTAACGGCAAGCTGTTGATATTCTGGATATTCTTACCGGATTTATCCTTCACCGCCATTTCCACTTCCTTCCGAAGTTCATATAAGTCTACATTTAGGTTCTGCAGTACTTTGAGTGCTGTATTTTCACCTTCCCTGATAACGCCCAAAAGCAAATGTTCGGTGCCGATAAAATCGTTTCCCAACCTAAGCGCTTCTTCCCTGCTGTAGGAGATGATTTCTTTTACCTGTGCTGAAAAATTATTATCCATAGTAGGTAAGATTTACGTGTCTGTACAATAATAATGAATTATTCCCAAACCCAAATGAGGTATATTTGTTCAATTGACCCCATAAATTGATTTACATGTTAAAAGTCAAAATTGATACCAAGGAGATATTTCATGTCATTTGCATAGAAGAAACCCTGCTTACTGCTATTATGGCAGAAAAATTGGATGAATTGATTGAGCAATTGCAAGCTGATGACGAAAAGAGTCTGGTTATAGACCTCAAAAATGTTGAACAAATAGACCTGGCAGTTCCTGAAAACTTCATGCTGCTGCACAATAAAACCTACAGCAAAAGCAAATCCCTTGTATTCTGCAACGTTAATGCTGCAGTTAAACAGGTAATAGATGACAAAACAGAGCCAGAGGCCCTTAACATCACGCCAACTGAATCTGAGGCATGGGATATTGTACAGATGGAGGAAATTGAGCGAGAACTTGACATGGATATTTAATTTTTACTGACATGTTCGCAGTCACCATATTAGGAAACAATTCAGCGCTTGCGATGCACGACAGGCATCAAACGGCTCAGGTTGTTATGTGTGATGCATATCATTTTTTGATTGACTGTGGCGAATCAACTCAAA
>JBILSG010000332.1:0-3206 GCA_044372235.1 Chitinophagaceae bacterium | reverse complement strand
AATGAATTTCAGCCGGGAGGAACAAAATGTGGTGTGTTGATGGGTGATTTCTGCAAGACTGCCATCAATACTTCGTTGAACAGTGGGTCTGTATTGGGTATTTTCGCACATATATTTGATGCACAACTTCTTTCTCCCAAATACATACCAGCTTTCTCATGGGGATGCCACACCGGTAAAACCTATGACTCAGAAAAAATAATCATTGAGATAAAAAACTGGATGGCTATGAAAAATCAAGAGCCAGACCCGGATTACATCAATAAAATTTTAGCTCTTTACAATCAAATAAAAAAAGCATGAGAAAACAAATCGCTGCGGCAAACTGGAAAATGAACAAAACACTTTCTGAGGGTATGTCATTACTCCATGATATTCTTTCTACTACCCAAACACTGGGAACTGACCAACACATCATCTTTGCTGTTCCTTTTCCATACCTTATTCCAGCACAAAATGCAGTTTCAGGAAAACAAAATATCGCCATTGCTGCCCAAAACTGCCACCACAAAACTTCTGGAGCCTATACAGGGGAAGTTTCAGTTGATATGCTCGAATCAATAGACATCCAATATGTTGTTATCGGACACTCTGAAAGAAGGGAGTATTTTGCAGAAACAAATGAAATGCTTGCTGCAAAAACTGATTTATGTCTTGCTAAAGGGATAACCCCTATCTTTTGTTGTGGTGAGCCCTTATCTGTCCGTGAAGCAGGAACAGAAAATGAGTATGTAGAGCAACAGTTGAATCAATCCTTGTTTCACCTTGATAATCAGCAGATTGAAAAGATTGTGATTGCATATGAACCTATCTGGGCAATAGGCACTGGAAAAACGGCTACCTCTGCTCAGGCTCAGGAAATGCATGCCCATTTGCGTCAGGTTATTGCCTCAAAGTATGGCCATGAAACTGCAGAAAAAATATCTATCCTTTACGGGGGCAGTGTAAAGGGGGCCAATGCTTCTGAAATATTCTCACAACCGGATGTTGATGGAGGCCTCGTAGGAGGTGCATCACTTGTAGCTGCAGAATTTGTACAGGTAATAAACGGACTGAAAAGCTGATCAGCAGATTAACTTTTCAGCTTTTCAACAAGCTCTATATAATCCCCCATCGCTGTTTCTTTTGATTTGCCTAGCTGAGATAACCAAGCATCATATTTGGCCTTGGCTACAAAATCAAAAGGATTTTCTGGTGGGGGATTGTTATTATCTCCCTCATTGGCTTGTTTATAGAGTGAATATAATGCCAAAAGGCTGTCATTACTGGGTCTGTCTCGCAGCATTTCCACTTCTTTCACGGCCACTTCAAACTGTTCTCTCAAATTATCCATAGAAGACGAAAATACAAGTTTTACAGGGATTTCAAAATGATTAACTTTGCGCTGCCATAATGATTTGAATCTAAACCCCTTATCATTATCAATTTTCATGAAACATATCAGAAATTTTTGCATCATAGCCCACATTGACCATGGGAAGTCTACCCTGGCAGACAGATTACTGCAATCAACAAATACAATCAGTGAAAGAGAAATGAAGGATCAGGTTCTTGATGACATGGACCTTGAAAGAGAAAAAGGTATTACCATCAAGAGTCATGCTATCCAGATTAATTATAAACATACAGACGGTCAAGCCTATACACTTAACCTGATTGATACACCCGGTCACGTTGATTTCAGCTATGAGGTGAGCAGAGCTCTTGCAGCATGCGAAGGCGCACTTTTGCTGGTAGATGCTACGCAGGGTATACAAGCACAAACGATCTCTAATCTTTACCTTGCTGTTGACAATAACCTGGAAATCATTCCAGTCATCAATAAGATTGACATGGATGGTGCCATGATCGAAGAGGTTAAAGACCAAATCATTGATCTGATTGGCTGCAAGCCTGAAGAAATACTCCTTGCAAGCGGAAGAACAGGTATTGGCATTGAGGCTATATTGGAGGCTATTGTATCTCGAATACCAAGCCCGAAAGGCAATCCGGATGCACCGCTTCAGGCGCTCATTTTTGACTCTGTTTTCAATTCCTTTAGGGGTATCATTGTCTATTACAGAATCATGAATGGTTCTATCAAAAAGGGTGAAAAAATCAAGTTCGTGTCCACAGACATGGATTATGGCGCTGATGAAGTGGGTATCCTTAAACTATCTATGCAAGAGGAAAAGGAAGTGAAATGTGGTGATGTGGGGTATCTGATTACAGGTATCAAAAATGCCAAGGAAGTTAAAGTGGGTGATACCATTGTAAGTGCATCCAACCCCGCTCCAATGATAAAGGGCTTTTCAGAAGTTAAGCCAATGGTATTTGCGGGTATTTACCCAGTAAATACGGAAGATTTCGAAGAGTTGCGGGAATGTATGGATAAACTCCAGCTGAATGATGCATCACTGACTTATGAGCTGGAAACATCTCAAGCCCTGGGCTTTGGATTTCGTTGCGGATTCCTTGGCCTACTGCACATGGAGATCATCCAGGAAAGGTTGGAGCGTGAATTCAACCAGACAGTTATCACTACAGTTCCCAACGTAAGCTTCATAGCTTATGGAACGAGGGGACAAAAAATCCTGGTTAATAATCCGAGTGAGATGCCTGAACCTACGCAAATGGACAAAATCGATGAACCGTTCATCCGGGCTCAAATCATCACAAAACCTGATTACATTGGGAATATCATGACGCTTTGTTTGGGTAAGCGGGGCATGCTGATAAACCAGAGCTACCTTACGCAAACACGGGTTGAGTTGATTTTTGAAATGCCATTAACAGAGATTGTATTTGATTTTTATGATAAGCTGAAAAGCCAGACCAGGGGTTATGCTTCATTCGACTATGTTCCCATAGAATACCGTGAAAGTGATATCGTTAAAATGGATATTCTTTTGAATGGTGATAAGGTTGACGCCCTGTCTGCACTGATTCACAGGAGTAGGGCACAGGATTTTGGCAGAAAGCTTTGTGAGAAATTGAAAGAACTGCTTCCTCGTCAACAATTCCAGATAGCTATTCAGGCTGCTATCGGTGCTAAAGTTGTAGCGCGTGAAAATATTTCTGCTATGCGAAAAGATGTGACTGCCAAGTGTTATGGTGGTGATATCAGCCGTAAGCGTAAACTCCTGGAAAAACAGAAGGAAGGTAAGAAGCGGATGAGGCAAATCGGCAATGTGGAAGTTCCTCAGGAAGCCTTCTTGGCGGTATTG
>JBILSG010000330.1:0-3218 GCA_044372235.1 Chitinophagaceae bacterium | reverse complement strand
TGCCAGTATGCAACCCATTGTGCTGGAAGCCATTCGCAATGCTGCCAAAAAACAAATTGCAGGTTAATAAAAACGCAACATGGAAAAACCCATTGTAAATGATTCAGGCATCAGCATAGAAACCATTTATGATGGTAAAGAGAACGTCAGGAATCATCCCCTAGCAGGAGAATTTCCGTATACCAGAGGAATTCAACAGGATATGTACAGAGGGCGTTTGTGGACTATGCGGCAATACGCAGGATTTTCCACGGCAGCTGAAAGTAACCGCAGGTACAAATTCCTGTTGGAACAAGGCGTATCCGGACTCAGTGTTGCATTTGACCTTCCCACACAAATTGGCTATGACAGTGACCATGCCCTTGCCCTGGGTGAGGTAGGAAAAGTTGGTGTTGCCATAGACAGCATTGAAGATATGGAGGCCTTGTTTGATGGTATTGCGCTCGATAAAGTATCTACTTCAATGACCATTAACGCAACCGGATTCATCTTGCTGGCCATGTATGCCACCGTTGCCAAAAGAAAAGACATTCCCATTCATTTGCTTTCCGGTACCATACAAAATGACATCCTCAAAGAATATGCTGCCAGAGGAACTTATATTTATCCACCTGGTCCATCCATGCGGATAATCACAGACATATTTGAATGGTGCAATACTGAAATGCCCAAATGGAACACAATATCCATTTCTGGTTATCATATCCGGGAAGCAGGCAGCACTGCTGCACAGGAAGTTGCGTTCACATTGAGTAACGGCAAAGCGTATCTTAAGGCTGCCAGCACCAAGGGACTGGATATGAACGCTATCGGAAAACGATTGTCGTTTTTCTTCAACGCCCACAATAACCTCTTTGAGGAAGTTGCCAAATTCAGGGCAGCCAGGAAAATATGGGCAGAAATGATGCAGGCCATGGGAGCAACAGATCCCAAAGCCATGATGCTTCGTTTCCATACCCAAACCGGAGGTAGTACACTCACACAACAGCAACCGCTCAATAACATTACCAGGGTAACGATACAGGCTCTTGCTGCCGTTCTAGGAGGCACACAGTCTCTGCATACCAACGGTTACGATGAAGCGATCAGCCTGCCTACTGAAGAAGCTGCCCAAACTGCCCTGAGAACCCAACAAGTCATCGCTTTTGAGAGTGGTGTTGCCGATACGGCAGACCCATTGGCTGGTTCATACTATGTGGAATCCCTGACTGCAGAGATGGAAAATAAAATATTGACCATCATGGCAGACATTGAAGAAATGGGTGGCAGTGTTCGTGCTATCGAAGAAGGATATATGCAGGAACAGATAGCCGCAAGTGCTTATAGGTATCAACTGGCTGTTGAATCGGGGAAAAAGATTGTTGTTGGCATGAATGCTTTCGTTGCCACTGATGAGAAAGAAATTCCGGTAATGCACATAGATGACAGCATCAGGGAAAATCAAATTCAAAAGATCAACAAGCTTAAGCAAACACGCAATCAGGAACAAGCCTCAGCAGCGCTTCAACAAGTGAGCACAGCAGCTACTACAGGAAGCAATCTCATGCCAGCAGTAATGGATGCTGTTGAAAAAAACTGCACCCTCGGTGAAATTGCAGATACACTCAGGCAGGTATTCGGGGAATACCGTCAATAGTGGCCAGGTGTTTGGTATAAAAGGTATTGAAAGCCAGTCGCAATGCATTGAAATCCTCATCCAGTGCATGAAAACGGTCTCTTAGTCCATGGTGCTGAACAACCTGAAAATCAAGGTCAAGTCTGTTATCCGATGCAGCAATGGTTTCTGTTTCATCGATGTGTTCACTCACTGCATAAGACAATTCATAGATTTCATTGCGCAATTCAAGTATTTTATCCTCGATGAAATTAAGCTCATACATACTTATATTGCCATTACCATTAACACCTGGAACTTCTTTAAGCTTTTCTTGTACAGCGTCGAGGTAAAACTGATACCTCTCGAAAGCATTGATCCATTCAAAGTGTTCAGACTGTTGGGGAGCTGTTTCGGTGAAATGCATGACCATAGGCTTTTTTTTACAAAAATCAGCCTGATCATCATTTTCTGGTATGAGCACAATAAGGCATTTACATGATTTTCATCAGCCTGCAAACGTAAATTGCCGAACACACATTAGCTGTACATTTCCTGCCTAAGCTCGGCAACACGTTTGTCTGAAAGGTACTCATCAAAACTCATCAGCCTGTCTATTGTCCCTTTGGGCGTCAACTCAATAACCCTGTTGGCAACAGTTTGCATGAAAGTATGGTCATGAGAGGTGAGCATCACGATGCCAGGAAAATTCATACAACCTTCATTGAAGCTCTGTATACTTTCCAGATCAAGGTGGTTTGTAGGTTGATCGAGCATCACCAGGTTGGGATTCTGCAACATCATCCTGCTCACCATACACCTCACCTTTTCTCCCCCACTCAGCACCTTGGTCTTTTTCTGGATGTCATCACCGCTGAACAGCATCTTACCCAAAAAGCCACGGAGGAATGGCTCATCAGCATCCGTTACATGTGGCGGTACAAATTGCCTCAGCCAGTCGAGCAACCCCAGGTCTTCCTTGAAAAATTGGGTATTTTCTACTGGGAGATAGGATCGGGTGATGGTTGTTCCCCACTCATATTTACCGCCATCAGCTTCAATTTCACCATTGATGATTTCAAAGAATGAAGTAACTGCAAGCGGATCACGGCTGATGAATGCGATTTTATCATTTTTGCTGATGGAAAAAGTAAGTTTATCAAACAGTTTTCTGCCATCAACGGATCTTGATAAATTCTCAACAGAAAGAATCTGATTACCTACTTCACGCAATGGTTGGAAAATGATACCTGGATATTTTCTGTTGGATGGTTCAATTTCTTCAATGGTAAGCTTCTCCAAGGCTTTTTTCCGGGAAGTGGCCTGCTTTGATTTAGAGGCATTGGCACTGAAACGGGCGATAAAGTCAAGCAATGCCTGACGCTTATCTTCCATTTTCTTGTTCTTGTCGTTGATCTGGCGGGCCATCAACTGAGACGATTCATACCAGAATGTATAGTTACCGGTAAAAGTCTTGATTTTTTGCCTGTCCACATCAGCCACATGTGTACAAACGGCATCCAGGAAGTGCCTGTCGTGGCTCACCACCAATACAATATTTTCGTAATCAGCCAGGAAGTTTTCCAACCACCCGATTGTTTCAATATCCAAACCGTTGGTAGGC
>JBILSG010000329.1:0-3228 GCA_044372235.1 Chitinophagaceae bacterium | reverse complement strand
CGGATAAACCAGAGGAAGGAGGCAATTTCGACTTGGTTATTTCCGGGGGTGGACTAGCCGGAACATGTGCTGCTATTGCTGCTGCAAGGCAAGGTGTGAAAGTTGCACTTATTCAGGATCGCCCGGTTCTGGGGGGTAACGGAAGTTCGGAGGTTAGGGTTTGGCCTGAAGGACATACGAATAAGTCGCTTTTTCCGCATGTAGGTGATATCGTTAATGAAATTCTTCCGCCGATTGTAAAAGGTCCGGGTCAGGTATTCAATGGCGTTTCTGCAAATTACTATGATGATGCTAAAAAACTTGCTGTGGTCAAAGCAGAGCCTAACATCACACTTTTGCTTAACAACAGGGTAATTGATGTGGAAGCTGCAGATAATCAAATCGATGCTGTTGTTATCCAGAGCACCCTAACATCAAAACGCTTGCGTATAAAGGGAAAGCTCTTTGCTGACTGTACAGGCGATGCTACAATTGGATTCAAATCAGGTGCAGACCATGAATACAAAGTGGAGCAATTGATGGGAAGTACAAACCTGTTTAATATTCTAGATGCCACTAACAAAGAAGATGTGCTGGCCTGTGAATGCAAGGATAAAAGCGCCCTTGCCATGAAATGTGAGATGGGGGATTATGAACAACCCTTTCCGGTTTGTCCATGGGCCTTGGACCTGAAAGACAAACCATTTCCGGGTAGAAAGGGACAAAAGACATTTGGTAAAGAGGGACTGGAGTCATTTGCAAACATGTGGTATTGGGAGAGCGGATTTAACAAGGATCAGGTGAATGAAATAGAGCTCATCCGTGATCATAACCTGAGGGCCATGTATGGTGCCTGGGATGTGCTCAAAAATGTAGATAAGATGTACCCGAATCACCGGCTGGGGTGGGTAGCGTTTATAGCAGGCAAGCGTGAATCCAGGCGACTGATGGGCGATGTTGTTCTCGATGCAGAGGATTTCAAGCAGCAGCGTAAGTTTGAAGATGGCGCATTTCCCTGCTCCTGGCATGTTGACCTGCATACCCCCAAAGCGGAATTTAAGGAAGGATTTGAAGACATGGAATTTATTTCGGACTATACTCGGGGTAAGGAGTATCAGTATGGCGGAGAATACTGGGCACCATACAGAACTTTATACAGCAGGAATATCAAAAACCTGTTTATGGCTGGAAGGTGTATCAGTGTTACTAAATCCGGATTGGGGCCGGTCAGGGTAATGAAAACATGTGCCATGATGGGAGAGGTAGTTGGCAAAGCTGCTGCTGTATGTATAAAAAACGATGCAAGTCCGAGAAAGGTTTACACAGATCACTTGAAGGCGCTGCAGTCTTTACTCAGTAAGCCGGGCTCAGATAGGTCCTGATCCACATATATTTATACTGTAACTTAGGAGGATGGAACTGGTAAATAAACTGGAGTCTATCCAAGTCTTGAGTGCTGAGGCCCGAGCTGCACTGGAGGAAATCATAACAGTAAAGAGGTTTCCCAGAAATGCCATGATTCAGCAGGTGGGGAGTAGTTGCAGAACGGTTTATTTTGTTAAAGAAGGTGCCGCAAGAATCTTTTATTATAAGGATGGTATAGATATTACTGAACATTTTGCATTTACGCATGAGGTTATCGTGCGAGCTGAAAGCCTTTTTACCGGAAAGCCCACTATGAAAGGTATTCAGGCAATTGAAGATTGTACTATCTGTGGCATTGATTCGCTATCGTTATTTCGATTATATGACCAATTCCACGATCTTGAACGTTTGTTTCGAATCATATTTGAACAGGAATATGTCAATGCAATCAGACGCATCGAAAGCCTTCAGTTTAAGTCGGCAAAAGAACGATACCTCGATCTGCTCAAAACCACCGATCTGGTTCAAAAGATACCATTGAAATACATTGCTTCTTACCTTGGAATTACGCAGGTTTCATTAAGTAGGATTAGAGCGGAAATCAGCTGATTATTTATCAAATGTAAAATATTTTGCAGTTGGCTTAATTCATTTTTGCATGGAATAAGAAGCCATGGAAAGTGTCAATGTTTTACCCGGACTAAAAGAGAATTGGAAACAGTTTACATTGCTGGTTGTTGTCAATGCTTTTGTGGGTGGGATGATCGGCATGGAAAGAACCATTTTTCCTCAATTTGCAGCACAAGAGTTTGGCATATCTTCCAAATCAGCCATCCTTAGTTTTATTGTAGCATTTGGCGTCACCAAGGCTATTGCCAATTACTTTACAGGAAAACTTGCCAATAGGTTTGGTAGAAAAAAATTGTTGATAGCGGGTTGGCTGTTAGCTATTCCTGTGCCTGTAATGCTCATTTATGCCAACAATTGGAACTGGGTTATTGTGGCCAATATTTTTCTGGGCTTCAGTCAGGGCCTTACTTGGAGCAGTACGGTTGTCATGAAAATAGACTTGGTAGGAGAGCGAAACAGAGGTCTGGCAATGGGCCTCAATGAATTTGCAGGATATGCAGCGGTTGGTCTCGTAGCTTACCTCACGGCACAAATAGCTGGAGAATATGGCATAACACCTTATCCTTTTTACCTCGGTATTTTCATTGCTGTTACCGGGTTTATTTTGAGTGCTGTATGGGTAAAAGATACACGATCATTTGTAAAAAAAGAGTCTAAGTCTGTTCAACCTGCACCAATTGAGCATATTTTCAGCGATACCAGTTTCAAGCACAAGACACTGAGTGCTGTGACCCAAGCTGGCTTGGTGAATAACATGAATGATGGCATGATCTGGGGTTTACTTCCGTTGTTTCTTTTGAGTCTTGATATTAGCCAATCACAATTGGGAATCATTACTGCAATCTATCCCACTGTTTGGGGAGTCGGACAATTATTTACCGGAAAAATGTCTGATGTCTATTCAAAAAAAGCCATGCTATTTTGGGGGATGATGATGCAAGGTATTGCCATTTTAATCATTCCATTTGTGACGGATTATGCAGTTTTGGCTTTATTTTCAGCGCTTCTTGGGCTAGGTACCGCGTTGGTTTATCCTACATTCCTCACTACCATTGCATCTGTTACCAGTCCAACTCAGCGCGCTGAAGTCATTGGCATTTTCCGACTCTGGCGAGATTTGGGTTATGCCATTGGAGCCATATTTTCAGGAATAATTGCCGATGTTTTTGGGATAGTTACTGCAATCATCCTGATCGGTATCCTGACCATTGCGTCCTCACTGGTAATACAATTTAGGATGAAGGGGGACTAATT
>JBILSG010000052.1:0-10680 GCA_044372235.1 Chitinophagaceae bacterium | reverse complement strand
TCTGACCAATTCGCAACAACAGGTATCAATCCTGATTTCATGCCTTCAATAAGCGAAACAGGAACTCCTTCATGTTGAGATGGCAGTAAAAATACATTCGCTTCTGCAAGAACTTCTGCCAGTTTATCCTGGGTTAAATACCCATGGTATTCAGGAATATTTACCGAACTATTCCACCATTTCAATAATTCATTATTGGAAAAACCATGACCAACAAGGTGCCACTTTACAGGTAAAGCAAGTGATTGGAGCAAACGATCTATTTCCCTGATTAAATCTACCCCTTTGTTGGGGTCATTCAAATGCTCTGCTATTACAAGTATCTCTAGTTTATCAAATGATTTTTGAAAGTATTTAAAGTCTTTAACAGGAAATCTGAAATAATGACAATTGGGAATTCCGGAATAACTTTCTATAAGTTTTTTGCAAGATGGTTTACTTATACACAGTGTGTTGTCTATTTCATTTTGATGACATTGAAATAAGTTAAAATAGTAATCATAATTTCCGTGTAGCATATAAAGAAGGGGATTGGGTAATCCCAGATGAGAAACCATTCCCAGTTCAAACCAATCATGTGCTACCAGAACTGCAGATTCAGGTATTTTGCTGGCAAGCCGCTTGAATACATGATTTAGATTTTCATAACGGGAATATGTAAAAACCAACTCACTGCAATCTCCTCCAATGGCGTTAATTGTCCAATCAGGAAATCTCTCCTTTTCTATTACATAGACAATATGATTGCGAATATGAAAGTTTTGAGTATATAAAACCAGATTCCTGACAACATTATATACACCTCCGTAATGGCCATTCAGAAAATGATAGACGTCAACAGGCAGTTGTTCTGCCATTTTAGTTGTATTCCGGGATTAGTCCTATTTTTTGCATGATCCTTTTGGGATAATACCTGATGCTCCACAATATTTTATAATAAAAGTAATAAACCCTGTAGTGGGCAGAAAGGTAATTATCCATTTCCTTTCTGATGATGCTGTGACTTCCTGACTGAGAAGAGATTCCCTGCAGGTTGAAAACAGAAACGGTAGCATTTACATAACGATATGTTACATTACCACCAATGATAGTATCCAGAAAAAATGCCCAATCTGATACAATTGAATAGGAAGTATTGTATTTTCCATATTTCATGAACAGTTCACGCCTGATTAATGTGGAGGGATGAGGCAGCGTATCAAACATGAAATAACGCTTATTGAGTCTATTGGGATAATACTGAATTCTGGTGTTGTGGTTATCAGCCACAGCCATATTCCCATAAATTATTTCGGCCTGACCACTGACTTCTGCAATACTCTTCAAACTGTCTCCATTAAAAAAACAATCTCCACTGTTTAAAAAAAGGAGATATTGTCCACTGGCAATTTGAATTCCTTTATTCATGGCATCATAAATACCATTATCCTTTTCAGAAATTAGGCGATTAAGGCTACTTCCCAACGAATGTAAATAATCAATACTGCCATCAATTGAATCTCCATCAATAACTATATACTCGAATGATTGAAAGGATTGGGACAATACAGAATCAACCGTATTTTTGAGACCATTCAGGTTATTGAGGTTTATGGTTATGATAGAAATCAATACATTATCCTTAACCATTTTGTGATTATTGTTTTCTTCTAACATACAAAGCATCAGCCTGAAGGACGCATCCTGTTTTTTTAGAAACAAGCTGTTCTATATTACCACTGTAATAAAAACCCAATTGATTCATCTGCGAATTAATCTCATCAAACAAGGGCTGATTATGATAAAGCTCCACAAATGAAACTTCAATAATGACATAATCCGCAATTGAAAACAATTCTTGTCCTCCTGCAATCACCTGTTTCTCAAATCCCTGAACATCGACTTTAACCAATATGGGTTTGTTCAAACTCGAAGCATTAATCAATGTGTCCAACCTGCTAATAGTCAAATTAATCAAGTTTGCATTCCCGGTATAGGGAAACTCATTTATATGAGCATCAGACATGGGCAATACACTTGATGAATAAGCATACTCATTGGCATAAAACGCTACCTCACCCTCTGTATCCCCCAATGCATAATTATACGCTGTGAAATTCTCATAATCTTTGTAACGATTTTTTAGCGCTTGATAAACTTCAGGTAACGGTTCAAAAGCGATTACCGTTAATTTGTTATTGCGTTCAAGCATCTGATTAATAAAATCTCCAACACTTGCACCAATATCGATGAGCGTATTGAAAGAAATTGAATCAAGAATGGCTGGATGAGCTGGAGGTGCAACAAGAGGTTTGTCCGAAAATTTTTTGACCAGTTTCAGTATTAAATACATCAAGAATTTAAACAATGAAAATACCTTATTCATTACTCCACGAACTGCATTCACATGCATCACTTCTGAATTCCCCTGATTTTTACTTGGGTGCAGATTCCCCTTCCTAAAGTCATATTGCACTGATAAAAATATTTCTTTAGGCAAACACATGATAACATCATATTCTATGATAACCTCATGTTTTGGATATTTGATTTTAAGACTATGGATTACAGCATCTATTCTGGGCCATGCATCGGGCTGATGTGGTTCAGGCACTATTCCCATAAAAAAACGGGCATCATCAATGAGTACAACATCGTCATCTTTTTCCTTGATAGCATGCAATTCAGCCATCAGCGGACACTCAGCAGTTATCTTACTGACACCACCACACCAATGTCCATCCAGCCAATAAACACATGAGCCAGTGAGCTTTTCTGAAACCTTCCCTAGTTCTACTGAGCTATCTCCGTTGATAAACCTGATATTGGTTTTACCACTTGCACGCATAGCTGCCTCGCTACTCAATTCAGGATTAACTTCAATAGTAAAAACATTTTTAAAATAAGCTGATGCCCATATGGAAGTTTCACCCATATAAGTACCCGTTTCAATAAAATTACTGTACTGAAATTTTTCCTGAATGCTGTAAATGAATTTCTTTGGTGCAGAAAATTCGATTGCCCCCACAGTTGAACTATTTTATATATTTAACATTCGGAACCAGACTACCCTGCCTTTTGGAACTCCATACATCTCTTAATCCGGATGGTCTGATCATTGAAAAAATCAGAAAAGGAGCATTGAATTCAGGTCTGTAAATCCATTGCTTGTTATGTAGTGCAACAATGAGCTCAATTTTATAGTTGCCCTCATTTAATATAAGATCCCTTACAAGAATTTTAATACTATGTGACCCCTGATGCAAACTGACAGGACTATCGTCCTCCAAATGTATTGACCAAAACAAATTAACTCCTTCGGCGGTATAAAGTCCAATACCTACAGTAAGCAGCGGATCTGTATGTTTTATATCAAAGTTGAGATTTACAACAATGGTCTCATTATTTGAAAAAGCATTCTTTCTATTACCACGCTCATCACACAAATAATATTCGTTTAAATCCAAATAATCATTATCTCCTAATCCCCCTATACTTGAACCGGAATAGCTATTTTTATCAAACCCCGCGTTTTCCTGATGATAACATGCAATCCCCTCAACCGGATCACTAAACTGCCGGACTAATCCATTATTCATAATCAATAACCTGGATGAAAGGCTTGCAACAGACTGCATATTATGACTCACAAACAATACAGTCCTACCCTGACTTTCACTCACATCCTTCATCTTACCAAGGCATTTTTTCTGAAATTCATAATCACCAACCGCTAAAACTTCATCAACAATTAATATTTCAGATTCCAGATGAGCAGCTACCGCAAAGGCCAGCCTTAAATACATGCCCGATGAATAGCGCTTTACAGGTGTATCAAGATACCTTTCAATACCGGCAAATTCAACAATCTCATCAAACCGGGATTTAATTTCTGCTCTGGTCATACCCAGGATAGTACCATTCATGAAAATATTATCACGGCCACTCAGTTCTGGGTGAAATCCCGTTCCCACTTCAAGCAAACTTGCTATGCGCCCCTTTACTTTTATAGTACCTGTTGTTGGAGAAGTAGTGCGACTGAGTATTTTCAACAATGTGCTTTTACCTGCACCATTGCGACCTATTATACCCAAAACTTCACCTTGCTTAACTTCAAAGTCAATATCTTTTAATGCCCATACATAATGACTACTGCCTCTCCGGGTTCTATCATTAATTTCACCTACCCGTAAATAGGGATCTTCCTTACCCCGCATCGTATGCCACCACCTGTTTACATCATGGAACATACTCCCAGTGCCAACCTGACCAAGGCGGTATAATTTTGAAATATTCTCTGCTTTTATTACCCTCACTTCATTGAATTAATCAACCTACACAGTATCCATAAATGTCTTTTCAACTTTGCCAAACAAAAACAGCCCGGAAATTAAAAGCAGTAAAATAAAAATACCGCTATATAACAAGTGTATTGCATCAAAACTTCCTGCGCCAAGGAGTGCGTACCTAAAGGCTTCTACCAATGGGGTAAGCGGATTGATTGATAACCAGAATTTCAAATCTGGACTTTTTACAGCCGACATTGGAAAAACCACAGGGGTTGCATACATCAAAAGCTGTACGCCAAAAGTTACCAATACTGCGAAATCACGATACTTGGAAGTTAATGAAGAAATAATTATGCCCAAACCTAATCCCATACAGGCCATCATCAATATTACTACAGGAATTAAAAATAACGAACTGCCTGAATGGATTTCCATACCATTGATTGCATACCAAATCATTGCTGCTACCAATAGCAAAAGTTGAATACCAAATTTTACCATATTACTTAAAACGACAGAAAGAGGCATGACCAACCTCGGAAAATAGACCTTTCCAAAAATATATGCATTCGCTACAAACGTATTCGAAGTTGCAATTAAACAAGAAGAAAAATAGTTCCAGATTGTTATCCCACTCAGATAAAAAATCAAAGGAGGTAACCCATCTGTAGATATTGCAGCTATCCTGGAAAATACCACAACAAAAATAAGTGTAGTAAATAAAGGCTGAATGAAATGCCAGAGTGGACCCAGAACTGTCTGCTTATATTGAGCTGCAAAGTCCCGCTTAATAAACATCCACATGAGATCCCTGTAACGCCAGACTTCTCTGAGATTGATTTCAAAAAAATCAGTCCTGGGCTTTATAATCAAATCCCATGTTTCCTGCTCTTCGATATATGCCGGATTCTTGGTGTTCAGATTTTGATTTTTACCCAAAAAATCTCTTTATACGGTTAAATTTCCCCGGGGTATCTCGTTCAAAATAGTGATCAAGATCGTTTTTGTAACCATATCCGCCATAACCATAATTCAGGTATCCAGCATAGTTATTATACCCTAGAGGTGCCTTAACATCATTTATAACCAACGATAAATGCGGAAGTTTTCTGTCTGAATAAACTGATTGTAAAAGCGTAAGCTGTTTTTTGAATGTATAATTATGTCTTACAACAAATAAGGTTGCGTCTGCGTAATTCCCCAGTACGTATCCATCACTCACAAGGCCAACTGGAGGTGAGTCAACAATAACCATATCAAAATCCTGCTCCAGCTGGGTGAACAATTGTTTCAATCTTTCACTCAGTATCAATTCAGCAGGATTAGGAGGTACCAGTCCACATGGAATAATATACAGGTTATCCACTCCTTCTACCTTTTGAATGATATCATTCACATCAGCCTTGCCAATTAAAAAATGTGTTAACCCTTTTCTATCAGACAGTGACATACCCAATCCCTTCATCAAACGCGGTTTTCGTATGTCAAACTCAAGCAAGACAGTCTTCTTCCCCGATACAGCCACAACGGCAGCCATATTTGTTGCTATAAAGGATTTCCCTTCACCACTCATGGAGGAAGTGACCAAAATAACATTTGATTTTTTCCCTTCACTCAGGATATACTGAAGACTGGTTCGTACAATTCTAAATTGCTCTGAAATTAACCTTCTGTCACGTGAACTAATCACAAGTGTTTCATCCCCGGCAACATGCCCTATTTCTCCCAGTATAGGCACCGCAGTAACCGACTCTATATCCTGCTTTGAACGCACCTTGTCATTCAGGAATTCAAACAGGAATGCCAGCACTACAGGTATTAAAATGCCAATCAAAACTGCCGTCGTATAAAATGAACGGGGCTGTGGCGTAACCTGCTGGCCTGAAGAATATGCTGACTCAAGCAACTGTATATTGGATAATGTTGATGCTGTACTGATAGAAGTCTGCAATTTTTTTTGCAATAAAGTGGCATACAACTCCTCCATTACTTTTTGTTGTCTGGTAATTTCCAGCAACTGCCTTTCCTTTCGGGGCATATCCCTAAGCTCAGACTTTGATTGCAATTCATTTAGTTTAAGACTTTCCTGAACAGCAGCATAACTATCCTTTATATGCTTTAGCGATAGGATAATTTCACTTTTTTGTTTATCCAGCAACAAATTATAATCTCTTATAATAGGACTTTCAGCAGGAATTGTTTGCAATGAAACTTCCTTTTGCAAAAGAATTTTATTGTAATCGGTAATCAAATCACCTGCCTTACCTGATGTGACTTCTGCAAACAACGGAATTATTTTTCCCGCATTTTTTACATCAGTCACATAACCAATCATATACTCAACCATTTTAATTCTGATTGCCTGCTCCGCAATTTTCTCTCCTGAGTTCTGCAAACTTTCAAAATAACCGGATGCCTGCTCAGAAAGTACAACGGCCTTATTTGCCTCCCTGAACTGCTGCAACTGCAGCTCCAAAATACCAAGATCCTTTTTAGAATCATTTAACTGCGCTTCGATAAAATCAAGTGCACTTACCGCACCTTCCCGCTTATCTTTTAAACTGTACTCCTGGTATGCATTCAGAAATCCATCTACAACATCCTCCGCAACTTTAGGATGCTCTGCATAATATACAAAATTCAAGACATTACCTCCCTTTGTCACCACCCCAACCTGAATACCTCCAGCCAATGCCCGCGCTAAATCCAGTTCAGGTGTCCAGTTTATCAAAAACTCTTTATTACTGCCAAAGCCAGGCACCCGTTTTTCCAAACGAAAAACTCCCAGTCTATGCTTAAAGTTCACACCAAAAGGGACTGGCGCATTCAAACCTGCGATGTTAAATTGTTTCTCATCGAGAATTGTAACATCCAAAGAAAAACCTGCTGAGGAATCATGAATAGCCAGTATATGAAGCCTGATCGGACTTTGGGGATTATGGATGAGTCTGTTCCTAAGCTTCCCTTTATAATAATAAGTTTGCTGCAAATCAGCAGTCCTGACAACAAGACGTGCCAGTGCAGTGGACTTGATAAGCTCCACCTGATCATCCATCAGGCGGGTATTTACAGATGCTGTTACAACCTCCCCCAACTTCTCTCCAAAAACATTACTGCCAGATTTATCTGTTTTAATCAATACCCTCCCGGAAGCAGAATAAACCGGATTGATATAACGTAAGCGGGTATACGCTATACTAATTGCAATACCAACACTTACCAGTAACCAGGGAATGAGATAAAAATATTTTGAAATGAATTCCTGTACTGTATAATTGCTGCGCTGGTTTCCCAACCTGCCCGTTAATTGCGAATAAGTATATAGATCATTATTGGACATGAGCACGAAATAAGATCATCGAAAAATATTAATCAGGAATGCAGTTGCGGTAATTAAACTCAGAATAAGACTTGCATTTCGCAACCAGACCTGATCACTGCCGTTAACTTTACCCTTCCGCATGTCTACAAAAACCATGTCATTCTGCTGCAGGTAGTAATAAGGGGAATTAAATACATCCGGTTTGGTAATATCCATTCTTGCAAAAATACGCTTGCCCTCCTGCTCTCTTATGATTAGTATATTTTCCCGCCTCGCATAATAGGTTAAATCACCAGCCATGGTGAGTACCTCAAAAATGTTGGTATTGGGTCTGTTCAATTGATACACTCCGGGCCTGACAACATCACCGAATACCGTAACTTTCATATTCAGAAACTGTATTACATAATAGGGATTTGTAAGGTATTTGTCCTTTAGCCTGCTGTTAAGCACTGTCCCAATACCTTCCTTTGTAAGACCTTCAATTTTCAGTTTGCCTACTTGGGGAAAATAAATCATCCCCTCATTATCCACCTCATACATATTCCCGGTTAAAGTGGTTGTTGAGCTTGATGGCAGGCCCTGTTGCGAATTCAAATTAGCTCCAGCAGTGACATTGAAACTGGAACTGGCTGCTGCATTATCACTGTAAACGACAATGCTCAATTGATCTCCCTTTTGCACCCGCTGCTCGGGGACTTTAACATTGCTAAACCTTGTAGTATCAATTTCGCCCTGTAAAACCTGCAGTTGTCTGTAGGTAGTACATGAACCCAGTGAGTTCATCACCACGAGAATAAATAAAAATTGTCTCAACAAACGCATTTAAACTTTTGCAATTGCCTTTTTATCGAACTTGGCAGTAAGTATGAAACCCAGACTTTCTATCCGAACTTCAATAATATTATTTCCCATAACACGCAAAACCCTCCCCTTGGCACCCATCATAACCCCTGCACTGATTACAACTTCATCAGCTGGCTGTACATCCATGGTTTTAACTTCAACATCATCATACTCAGATAAAAACCGCTTGATGGCAACAATTTCCTCATCTTTAACTACTGCCGGCTTTTTATTCCAGTAAACAAAATTTAATACCCCATCCACATACCTCACCTCAGGCCTCATTGCATCTTCAACATGAACAAATACATAACTCTTGAAGAGAGGCTCCTCAACTACTTTTATCCTATCGCTCCACTTTCTTCTTACTTTGTTAAGCGGACAATAAGACTCAAATCCAAGCTGCGTCAGGGCTTTGTGGACCTTCTTCTCCCAGCGAGGTTTTGTATATAATGCGAACCAGCACTTTTCAGGTTTAGCCATATTTTTTTCTTCAATGCTTCGCCGCCTCAGTCACATGCCCCAGCATGCAACCGAGCATTAGAATTAAGAGGCATTACCCGTGGTTCTTCTCCTTAAATCAAATAAACAACGGGCACAATAACAAGTTTCTTTTGCCAATTCAATATCGCTCATCTGCTAATTCAAAGGTATATCGCGTTTCAGCAAATTTTCCCTGTTGGCCATCTCCCAAGCTGTATGAAAAACAAGCTGAGCCCTTTTAGCAAGCAGTGGATAGTTGATTTTATCTGGGGTGTCAGAAGGCTTATGGTAATCAGCCTTCAGCATACCATCATAATAAAAAATGATAGGTACCCCTTTTGCGGCAAAATTAAAGTGGTCGCTGCGGTAATATATCCTGTTGGGGTCTTTTGGGTCATTGAATTTGTAATCAAGCACAAGCTTGGTATACTTAGTGTTTACACCCTCACTGATAGGCTTCAATTCAGAACTCAACTTGTCATCGCCCACCACATACACATAGTTGAGTGTATCAGCCATGAGTCTCTCTGTGTCTGTACGCCCAATCATATCAATGTTGAGATCAGCAGTTGTTTTATCCATCGGAATCGTTGGATGTTCTGAAAAATACTCTGATCCCCAAAGGCCTTTCTCCTCGCCACTCACAGCAAGAAAAAGAATATTCCTTCTCGGACCTTTTCCTTCAGCTTTGGCCTTTACAAATGCCTCAGCAATTTCAAGCACACCCACTGTTCCGGAACCATCATCGTCAGCACCATAATAAATTACATCGCCACGCTTACCCAGGTGGTCATAATGTGCAGAAATGACCAGCCACTCATTGCTTTTATCGGAACCCTCAATATAAGCGAGGACATTACTGCTCGACAATTCTTCAGTTTTTTTGGAATAGGCAAGTTTTACATTCGCCTTGATAACAGTACCGGTTACTTTTCCCGTTTTTCCTGCATTTACCCAGGAATTCCAACAAGAATCCCCACCTGCAATAGCTCTCGCAACACTGTCGGAAACCGTAAATGTGTTGGGGTAATGTTCAGATTTAAATAAATCAGTATACTGCTGTCCTCCACTTGCTCCTACCCTCCGGGGGAATCCTTTTGCAGCAATGATCACAGCGGCCGCACCTTTTGACCTGGCAGCAGCTATTTTACCATAAACGCTTGACGCATTTCTCCAACCCTGGGCAGCAGGCTTAAAGCCGGCAGGTGCACCATCCAGCAGCAAAACCGCTTTCCCCATCACATTTAGTCCCGCATAATCATCCACACTTCCCTCTACAATGCCATGGCCAGCAAATACTACTTCTGAAAAATAGGTGGTAGCTGTTGTATTGTAAAAACTGAATGGCAAATAATCTTTACTCGCATCAAAAGATCTTCCATTCACTACAAGCTCTGAGTTTTCTGAGACATCCTTGAATACGGGAAATGACTGCTGATAACTATCCCCATTGCCAGGCTTGAGTCCGATAGACCTGAAATGCTGCTCTATATAAGCTGCAGCCTTCCTTTGACCCTCTGATGCGGTTTCCCTGCCTTCCATCTCTTTTCCTGCAACAATATAGAGATGCCTGCTCAGATCTTCTGTTGTAATCGTGGCAGCATATTTTGAAGGATCAGGCAATTTTACCTGTTTCTTCTTTTGTGCTGACGCACTGATGAAGATTAATACTAAAAACAAGGACGACAGAAACCTATTCATGGTGATTGTTTTATTGATTCAAATTTTTTAAATTTTTTCAACTCTGGCCTGATGTCTCCC
>JBILSG010000328.1:0-3248 GCA_044372235.1 Chitinophagaceae bacterium | reverse complement strand
AATCAAACCAATCCACAAATGAGAAAAATCTGTCTAGCCATCCTGATGGGATGCTTCAGTCTCTCCCTCTTCGCACAACCAACATTCCCTGTGAATGGTGTGGGCGATGAGCGGGCGACTACATTTGCATTTACACATGCCACCATTGTCAAGGATCCCCAAAACAGCCTGCAAAATGCAACCATGCTGGTACGCAATGGAAAAATCATCGCCATCGGAACTAACGTAAATGTGCCTGCTGATGCGATCGTAACAGACTGCTCAGGCAAAACCATTTATCCTTCTTTCATAGATATCTATTCCGATTATGGTATGGCCGCTCAATCGCAGGGTGCCGGTGGTCTAGGAAGGGGTTTTGGCGCAGCGCAACTGACCTCTAACCAAAAGGGTGCATATGGATGGAATCAAGCCATCAAGGCAGATGTAAACGCCTCAGCCAGCTTCGTTTCAGACGAAACAAAAGCCAAAGGTCTGCGGGATCAGGGTTTTGGTGCAGTACTGACACACCAGCGTGATGGTATTGCTCGGGGTACAGGAACATTCGTTTCACTGTCTGGCAAAAAAGAAAACCTCTCCATCCTGAAAGAAAAAGCGTCCGCACATTATTCTTTCAGCAAAGGCAGTTCTACACAATCTTACCCCTCATCCATGATGGGTTCTATTGCCTTGCTAAGACAAACACATATTGACGCTAAATGGTACAGAAACAATACGGAGCAGGAAGGAATTAACCTGAGTCTCTTAGCCTGGAACAATACCCAACAGCTGCCTCAGATTTTTGAAGCAAACGACAAATGGAATGCGCTGCGCGCAGACCGTATCGGTGATGAATTTGGTGTACAATACATCATCAAAACGAGCGGAAATGAATACCAGCGTACACAGGAGCTGGCTGCCACAGGTGCTACCCTCATTGTTCCACTCAACTACCCCATGGCCATGGACGTGGAAGACCCCAATGATGCCAGGTTTGTATCACTCGCAGACATGAAACACTGGGAACTTGCACCAACCAATGCTGCAGCTGTTGAAAAAGCAGGTATAAAATTCTGTCTCACTACAGCAGACCTTCGCACTCCATCCGCTTTCATGGGTAACCTCAGAAAGGCTATCGAAAACGGACTTTCTGAAACAAAAGCACTGGAAGCACTGACCACTACACCTGCTGCAACACTTGGCGTTGCCGGCATGGTTGGCAGCCTTGAACAAGGTAAACTTGCCAACTTCATTATCACAACCGGTAATGTTTTCAACGAAAAAACAACTATCCTTGAAAACTGGGTGCAGGGCAACCGTTTCGCGGTAAAAACCGAAAAATGGGCTGATGCATCCGGTAAATACACCTTGGCTATCCAAAGTACTTCAGGTTCAAAAAACTATAATCTGGAAGTAAAATCAGCCACTGCGGCCAGTATCATCGCAACCGATACCATCACAACAAAATTCAGCTTTGATGGCAAAATGGTTAAGTTTAGTTTCAGTCCTGAGAAAAAATCCAAAAACGCACTGCGCCTGAGCGGTATCAGCAATGGTACTGCATGGAATGGGTATGGAGAAGACAGTGAAGGGAATAAACTGACCTGGACAGCTACCCCTTCAGGTAGTCTTGCTTCCGCAACCAAGGCAGATTCTGTAAAGAAAAAAGATGCAGCCAAACTGGGTGAAGTAACTTATCCATTTACACCTTATGGCTGGTCTGAAGCACCAAAACAGGAAGCTATCCTCTTCAAAAATGCAACAGTCTGGACCAACGAGCAAGAAGGAAAGCTGGAAGGTGCAGACGTTTTGATAAGAGATGGAAAGATTGTTCAGGTGGGTAAAGGCCTGCAGGATGCATCTGCCAAAGTTATTGATGCAACGGGTAAACACCTCTCTGCGGGTATCATAGACGAACACTCTCATATCGCTGCAGCATCTATCAATGAGGGCGGACAATCCGTTACTTCAGAAGTTAGAATAACGGATAACCTGAACCCCGATGACATCAATATATACCGCCAGCTGAGCGGTGGTGTAACGTCTTCCCACATCCTGCATGGTAGTGCAAACACCATTGGTGGTCAGACTCAACTGATCAAGCTCCGCTGGGGTGCCAATGACGACAAACTCAAATTCGAAGGATCAGACGGCTTCATCAAATTTGCATTGGGTGAGAACGTAAAACGCTCTTCATCTACGCAAGGCAATCAGCGATTCCCTGATACCCGTATGGGCGTTGAACAAGTGCTGGCTGACGCATTTAACAGAGCAAAGGATTATGAAGCTGCTCTCAAAGCAGCAGCAGCCCCTGCACCCACAACGGTTAAAGGGAAAAAGACATCAGCACCTGCTGTTGATCCCTACAGCACTGTACGCCGTGATCTTGAGCTGGAGGCACTGGTTGAAATTCTGAATAAAAAACGTTTCATCACCTGTCACTCCTATGTACAAAGCGAAATCACTGCGGCATTAAGGGTTGGCGACAAATACGGCTTTACCGTCAACACCTTCACCCATATCCTGGAAGGCTATAAGGTAGCGGATAAAATGAAAGCACATGGTGCAGCGGCATCAACATTCTCAGACTGGTGGAACTACAAAATGGAAGTTGTGGATGCTATCCCATATAACGCAACCATCATGTCTAAAGTTGGTGTAAATGTGGCGATCAATTCTGATGATGCTGAAATGGCCCGCCGCCTGAACCAGGAAGCAGCCAAAAGTATCAAATGGGGTGGCATGTCTGAAGAGGATGCACTGAAGATGGTCACACTCAATCCCGCTAAAATGCTTCATGTGGATAGCCGCGTTGGCAGCATCAAAGCAGGTAAAGATGCAGATCTGGTGCTTTGGAGTGATAACCCCCTGAGTATCTATGCCCGTGCCGAAAAGACCATTGTGGATGGTGTTGTTTATTTTGACAGGGAAAAGGATGCAGAACTGCGTAAAAAGCAAACAGCTGAAAGAAACAGGCTGATTCAGAAAATGAATGGTGAAAAAAGGTCAGGTGGTCCGGTATCACCACCCACTCCAAGCTATTCCATATTGCTGAATTGTGGTGATCACGATCACAGCCATGGTCTGCTTACAATTGAACAGGATTAATCAGTATCAAAAATCAGAATATGAAAAAGTCATTTATATACCTTCTTTCCTGCCTTGCAATTGGTACAACCTTGCAGGCTCAGGAATCAGTTTATCCCGCCAAGAAACAGGATGGTCCGGTTTACATTTTGAATGGGACGGTGCATGTTGGTAACGGCCAGGTG
>JBILSG010000327.1:0-3265 GCA_044372235.1 Chitinophagaceae bacterium | reverse complement strand
TTTGGACGGTTTGAACCGTCACTGGATGGTTGTTGAAGGTTTGGCGAATCCATTCTTCGGCAATGTTTTCACTGCTGAGTGTTGGATTCCAGGCTAGTCGCCCGAAAGCATACCAGTTGGCCTGACCGAACAGGTGGCCCGTCCAGTTTCGGTCGTTTCCGATATTGGCTACACCAGCGATACCCGTAACGGCATCAGGCCGTATCTTATTTTGAATGACCTGTTGTACGGTTGCCGGTTTTCCGTTGGAAAAAGTTTCAGCGTTGAGCACTTCTTTGAACATCGGTGCCTGGTAGACCAGGTGCGTTGCCTGACCCAGGTATTCCTGTGTGATTTGGAACTCCATCATGAGGGGCGTTTTGGTCATTGCACCGAAAAGCGGCGAGAAGGGTTCCCGCGGTTGGAAGTCGATCGGACCATTCTTCACCTGCACCAGCACGTTGTTCCGGAACTGTCCGTCTAATGGTTTGAACTCATCATAGGCCTGTTTGAACCGGTCGTCTGATTCCGGATTGTACACAAAAGCCCGCCAAACCACGTGTCCGCCGTGCGAGGCAACTGCATCTGCCAGCATGTTGGCTCCATCTGCGTGTGTTCGTTTGTAGTTTTGAGGGCCGGGTTGACCTTCAGAATTCGCTTTCACCAGAAATCCACCAAAATCTGGGATATACTGGTATATTTCATCCGTTTTCTTTTTCCACCAGTCTTTTACAGTGTCATTGAGTGGGTCGGCTGTTTTGAATTTATCCAGTTCTATGGGTGCGCTGAAGCGTGCCGTCAGGAACAACCGGATACCATAGGGTCTGAAGATATCTGCCAGCGCCCGGAGTTTTTCCAGGTAGGGTTTGGTCAGCACCAACGCATTCGCGTTCACGTTGGTAACAGTAACGGCATTGATGCCCAGGGACGCATTGGCCCGAGCATAATCAGTGTATCGGCGGTCTTTGTAATCGGGCAGGGTATGCCAGTTCCAGAGGGCAATCCCTGCATAACCCCTTTCCACATGCCGCGTCAGGTTATCCCAGTGATTCAGCATCCGGAGGTCCAATGCTGGTGATTCATTGGCTGCTAATTTTACAACAGGGGTCTGGCTCTGCAGCAATCGCAACAGGTGAAAGCTGCCGTATAGGACACCTATTGGTGAAGTTGAAGTGATGATGGTGAGCCCGTGTTGTTTGTAGGGCATTCTGACCACCACATAACCCTCCTTTTTTTTGGGTACAACGGGCATTTTGAATGATGGAGACAGTTTTTGCAGATGAGGAAAGAGTTCAGTGACCGTTCCGATTAGAATAGCACCTTCCTGAGGTGATTTCAGTAAAGGGATATTTTTATCCATGATGCCCGATAAGCCATGAACCATTTCGCTAAACGCTGCATCTATACTCGGATGGTTACCTGCAAGAAAAATTCCTGAGAAATGATTCCTGTAAGAAGCCAACAGCTCCGGCTGATCACATTTTTTGTATCGCAGCCACAAGTCATAACCATCTTCGGCGTTTGATCCGCCGGCGAACGATGCGAAGAGCAAGGTTGCCATTACAATTTTTTTCAGCATAGACAATGGGATGATTTTTTGGTAATTGACCTTCCCGTTAAGATATAAATTATTTCACTTAAATTCGGAAACCTTAACCAAAACCAACTGTATGCAATTTCTAGGACTGATCGACTGGATATTTGTTGTAATCTATTTGCTGGTCATCGCCGGCATTTCTGTTTGGAGTATCCGCAAAAGTAAAGAGACCACTTCTGATTATTTTCTGGCCAACCGGAACCTCGGATGGTTTGTAATTGGTGCTTCCATACTTGCCTCTAATGTAGGTTCTGAGCATATCGTTGGACTGGCAGGCTCGGCGGCGCAATCCGGCACTGTGCTCGGTCATTATGAATTGCATTCTTATATCGTATTGATACTCGGCTGGGTTTTTGTTCCCTTTTACCTCAGGAGTTCTGTGTATACGATGCCTGAATTCCTGGAAAGGCGTTTCAATCCGCAAGCACGCCGTCTCCTCACCATCATCCAGCTCATCAGTTATGTGATAGCCAAGGCATCCGTCACCATTTTTGCCGGTGCGCTCGTGTTCAACCAGTTTCTGGGCGTTGATTTCTGGACAGGCGCCATCATCCTTGTGGTGGTCACAGGATTTTATACCGTATTGGGCGGCTTGCATGCCGTGATGTACACAGAAGCCATTCAGGCCATCGTACTACTTCTCGGTTCGCTCATCCTCATGGTTTTCGGATTGCAGGAGGTAGGTGGATGGGATGCTCTGATGGCTGCTGTTCCCAAAGAAAAGCTGAACATGTTCCCTCCCCTCAGTGATCCGGAGTTCCCATGGCTTGGTATATTGATTGCCTCACCCATAGTGGGGTTGTGGTACTGGTGTACCGACCAGCATATCGTTCAACGCTGCCTCGCAGCTCGGAATGAAAAGGAGGCACGCAGGGGAACCATTTTTGCGGCTTTGTTGAAGCTATTGCCTTTTTTCATATTCCTGATTCCCGGACTCATTGCATTTGTGTTGAAAGAACAGGGCAAAATCCAACTCGATGATGTGAATACTGCATTTCCCGTAATGGTAAAAAGTCTGATGCCCGTGGGATTGCGCGGTGTGCTTGCCGGCGGACTCCTTGCGGCACTCATGGCTTCGCTGGCATCGGTTTATAACGCTTGTTCAACTTTGTACACCATTGATATCTATAAAAAATCCCATCCCGAAGCATCTGAAAAACAACTTGTGAAAGTGGGACGCATAGCAACAGCAGTTATTGTACTACTCGGTATGGCTTGGATACCCTTGATGGGCAAGGTTGATGATGGTTTGTATAACTACCTGCAAAGTGTACAATCGTACCTGGCCCCGCCAATTGCAGCCGTATTTTTGCTCGGCGTTTTCTTCAAGCGGCTCAATGCGCAGGGAGCATACAGTTCCATGGTCATTGGATTCATATTGGGTATGGCCAAGCTTACCCTTCAGATCTTTCAGGATGATCTTACGCCTGACAGTTTGATACATCAATTTGCCACAATGAACTTCTTGTATTTCTGTATTTACCTGTTCATCTTCAGCATAGCCATTTTGGTAACAGTGAGCCTGCTTACCCCGGCACCAACAGAAGACAAAACAGCTGGACTTACTTTCTCAACAACTGTGGCGGCAGATAAAGCAGCCAGCCGGGCCAGCTGGAATGGCTGGGATGTGGCGTTGTCACTCTTGGTAGTAGGCATTATTGTCTGCATCATGTTGTATTTCTCACCCCT
>JBILSG010000326.1:0-3268 GCA_044372235.1 Chitinophagaceae bacterium | reverse complement strand
CGCATCCCATTGGCGGATTTCTGCATAATCCATCGCATAAAGCCTGTAATCCTTTTCCATTTTAGTTGTGATGGGATTACCTTCTGGTGTAAGACAGAAGTCTGCATTCATGTATGGGTCATGTGAAACAACTACCTGTTTATCCCTGCTGATGACCACATCCATTTCAATGGTAGTTACCCCTTGCCTGATGGCTTCCAGCATGGCCGGTATGGTATTTTCCGGCATCAGTCCACGACAGCCCCTGTGGCCCTGATAGTCAATCTGTTGAGTTTGTCCGTTTTTAGGTAACATCATCATTGTGCAGGTGACCAGCACCATTAAACTGGTGAAAATAAAATTATTGCGAATCATGTGAATGTTTGTTGGGAGTTTCAAATTAATGAAATCCCCGTTTAAATTGATTATATTACAATAAAAGATGCAAGCTTTTCAGACCAATTCCTTTTCTGCAAAGGTAGAATCCGCGCTGAATCTGCTGTTGTCACCTACAACTAAACACAGGAGCGAGCGGATAATTCTTACGCTGGCCATCGCTAGTTACCTGATTCATCTTATTCTGATTTTCTCTTCCAATATTGGATGGATTCCTTCAGGATCGAAGTTTCTCAGCAATCCCATTTCTGCCATTTATACCCCATTCTCATTTATTCTGGTCTATGAGGTATATCTGCTGATATTTTATCTTCCGCAATCAACCTCCTACTATATCGGAAAGCAGTATGAAATCATCACCCTCATTGTAATCAGGCGAATCTTCAAAGACCTTGGTGATCTGGAGCTTGTGAATGATTGGTTCCAGAATGAAAATGACCTCCGCTTTACGATAGATGCGGTCACATCATTGTTGCTCTTTACGCTAATTTACCTGTTTTATCACAAGATACTCCGTAAAGGATATGTTCAGGGAGAAGGAAAGGAAATAGGCATACAGCAAGGAGGCCAATTCATACTGTTGAAAAAAGTTATTGCCCTCCTACTTGTACCGATATTACTCGCGCTTGCATTGTTTTCATTTGCTGGTTGGTTTCAGTTAGGTATTGAAAAAGGCTTTGCAGATGCCAATCTGCTGGCTTATATGAATAACATATTTTTCGACGAGTTTTTTACGATATTGATTATTGTAGATGTATTGATTTTGCTGGCTTCTTTTTATTATTCTGATCGTTTTCATACCATCATCCGAAATTCAGGTTTTGTGTTGTCAACCATACTTATTAAGGTATCATTTTCTGTAACTGGTATTCTGAATAATTTATTGATTTTGGGTTCAGTTTTATTCGGATTATTAATACTTTTCATTCATCAACTTTTTGAAAAAGCACAAATGGGTAAGGTAAATTCGGGAGAAGGGGAATAGAAATTTATTTTATAATCAATTGTACATTTAATAATAAAATATATCAATGAACAGGTTATTCTTTTTGATAGTGCCAATCTTTTTCTGTTCTGTCATGCTAAGCGCACAGGAAAAGAAACAGTATAACATTTTGTTCATTGCTGTGGATGATCTTCGTCCGGATATAGGTGCGTATGGTAATAAGCTTGTAAAGACTCCGAATATCGACAGGCTTGCTGCCATGGGAACTATTTTCAGACGAAACTATTGCCAGCAGGCTGTTTGTGGGCCAACACGAGCCAGTATCATGACTGGCATGCGGCCGGATTATACAAGGATATGGGATCTGAAAACACAGATGCGCGACATGAATCCGGATATCCTGACATTACCACAACATTTGATCACTCAGGGATACCTGACCATGGGTGCAGGTAAAATTTATCACCCCACCAGTGCCATCAAGAAAATAGATCCCCTTTCCTGGAACATGCCTTATATCGAGGCAAAGCCTGCAGATTATGCCCTTGGAAAACCTACAGGTGGTTATGTTTTGCCAGAGAACAAGGCACTGTTTGCAGTTAAAAAAACCCAGCAGGATGAAAGTGAAGAAGACACCCAGCTTGGAAGCACTAAAAAAACCGGTCCGTCAACAGAAGCCATGGAGGTACCCGATCATGCCTATGAGGATGGTGTATTGGCGTTGAAAGTGAAAGACCAGATCATTCAATTGTCTCGAGGTAGCAAGCCCTTTTTCATGGCAGTTGGTTTCCACAAGCCGCATCTCCCATTTATTGCACCTCAAAAATATTGGGATCTGTACAAACGGGAGAAGATGCCACTCGCATCATTCCAAGAACACGCTGCCAACAGTCCTGAGCTTGCTTACCACCAGTCGGGTGAATTGCGCAACTATCCAGACATTCCCGCACATGTGCAACACAAAGGATCCGGTAACCATATCCGATTGGATCAGGATAAGCAACGTGAACTGCTGCATGGATATTATGCAGCGATTTCCTACACAGATGCACAGGTGGGCATATTGCTGAACACCTTGGATTCACTGGGTACTTTAAACAATACCATCATCGTGCTTTGGGGCGACCATGGATGGCATTTGGGTGACCATGATATGTGGAACAAACACAGCAACTTTGAACAGGCCACCCGTGCGCCGCTTATTATTGCTGCTCCGGGATTTACTTCCGGCAAAACAGATGCCCTGAGTGAACATCTGGATATTTTCCCAACCATTTGCGATTTGGCCAATGTTGCGATTCCAAGACATCTGCAAGGAAAAAGCTTGACGCCGGTTATGGTTGATAAAAAATCAACTGTAAAGGATTTTGCTGTAAGTCAGTATCCAAGGACTTTGCCCAAGCCAGAGATGGTGCAAGCAGGATTTAAGAAAAATAAGATGATGGGATACAGTCTCCGCACGGAAAGATACCGTTATACGGTGTGGATGAACGATTTTACATCAGAGCAACCTTTTGATGAGCAAAAGGTTTATGCTGTTGAATTGTATGATTATAAAAAAGATCCATTGGAGAAAAAGAACCTCATCAATGAAAAAAAATACCGGCAAACCACACTTGATTTAAAGGGATATATGAAACAATATTTCAAGACCCAGCAAAAATCCTGAACATGTACCGAATGGAATTATATTGCTTCCAATAGCATCCCATGAAGTTTATCAAAGCAGTTTCATCTTCATCGAATCCTCTTCTTCAAATTCTATTGTCTACTGCTGTCCTTACTATAAGCCTGGTAATGGTTTTAGCAGGTGTTTCTAACCGGCCTGATCACGACTGGCCAGTAACAGGCGGTTCAAAACATAACCTGCGGTATTCACCGCTGAAGCAGATAGACACAACCAATGTTGGCAACTTGCAGGTGGCCTGGACTTACGCCTCTGAAGGG
>JBILSG010000051.1:0-10787 GCA_044372235.1 Chitinophagaceae bacterium | reverse complement strand
TCAGCGAAGTTGGGGATGTGGAAGATATGGCTCGCAATGCCAGGATGATCCTAAGCAGTACACATACGCTGGAGCGGTTCAAGGAAAATGCCAGGGAACAAGCCGCAAAATTTGCAATCGGGAACATCGTTCCTGCTTATGAGGAGCTCTATAAAACTGTTCTGGAAAAAAATAAATAAAAGACACCTCGTGCCCTACCTTCTGTAGGTAAACTCGTGCCCAGCCTACGGCTGGCAAGCTCGTGCCTTATGCCTTGTCCCCCGTCCCTGGCCGTTTATTTATTCTTCAACCAGCTTTCCGGGTTAACAAAGCGCATCTCTTCATTCAGCATGAAAAGGATTTCACCCTCCCCATCAAAATTTTCTGCAGCCTTCCCAATCATTTGCCCCATGCTCACCTTCGCTCCTTTGGCAACAGTTACGGTGGATAAGTTGAAGTAAGTGGTGAAATATTTCCCGTGCTTGATGGTGACAGTCTGGCTGCCAGCCACGTCATACACTGTTGTAACAATCCCCTCAAACACTGCTTTTACAGGTGCATCGGGCAATGTTTGAATGGTGATGCCACTGTTGTCCTCATCAATTTGCGTGCCTTCTATGCGCTGCCTTCCGAAACTGGAGGTAATGGTTCCCTTGTCTACAGGCCAGGGAAGATTACCTCTGTTATTCTCAAATCCCACTGAAACCTTGGTAACTTCAGGTGTATTTTCCAGGATATTGGCCTTTCTAACTGGTGCGGCAATGGAAGTGCCTGACGCAGGCGATTTCTCAGCCGGCTTGGCGGTAACGGTACTTGATGCAAGCTTCTTGGCTTCATCCTCGGCCTTACGCCTTGCTGCTTCAATTTCCCTTTTGATGATGGCTGCAATGGAATTCTGCAGACTTCTTTCCACTCTCTTTTTTGCAGCTACTTCCTTTTCAATCTCTTTTTCCCTTGCCTTCAGTTTCGAAACAAACTGATTCTTCTCTTTTTGCTCCTCTTCCAGGATAACCTTTTGTTCTTTTTGTTCATCCAGAACCCTGGATTTAACTGTTTTATTGGCCTGCAGCATTTTAATTTTTTCTGCTAACTCCAGCTGCGTCTTGTTGATATTCAAAACCTGCTCATCCCTGTATTTCCGGTAGCTCTTGAGATATGTAGCCCTTTTTACAGCATCGTTGAAACTTGTAGCAGTGAAGATGAAATTCAGCATATCATAACTGCTCCTGTTCTTATAGGCATATTCAATTGTGCCGGCATATTGCTGCTTGAGTGTATCCAACTGCTTCTGTAAACGGTAAATCTCCCTGTTGTTGTTGAAAATGGTATTATCGATAAGCCTCATCTCATCGTTGAGGTTATTGATAACCGCATACCTACTACGCAAACGTCTTTCAATGAGTTTAAGCTCTGAGACACTTGCCTTTTTATTACTGGAGATTTCTGACTGTGTCTTTTGTAAGGATGCTATTTCCTGCTGAATTTCCCTTCTCTTTTTTTCAAGCTCATCCCTTGTCTGGGAAAATCCCGTAGAAACGATAAACACAAGCAATACGGCAACCGCCAATTTTATATAGCCTGTTCTGTATGTGTTTTGAATCATCAGCAAATCTTCAAAATTTATACTATACAATAAGTTAATTAATTACCCTGTAATTTTTGGGGATACTGAATGGAAAAGTCATGGGCTTCTCGAACTCAACCTGCTTAAAATCGAGGTTGATTTCAAGTTTTGTTTTTTCCGAAAGTGTGATATTCCGCAATCCGGCAAACATCCAATTTCCGGCAGAAACATACTCACTGTAAGCCAGGTTAGCTGTTCTGCTTCTTGATTGATCCACATCATCAAGCTTGCTGAACAGCAGGTTCAGGTCTGCTTTTCCAACAGTAAGGTAATGCTTGAACGCTTCACCAACAGTTGAAAGAGATAACTTCTCACCCTGATCCGCATAGGCAACAATGGTATTGTCGAGATACACAGGATTACCAATGATCAGGTCTTCAAGGGTTTGATAATTAAAAGGCACCTGTGTAATACCCTGCAGGTAAGACAATGGTTTATGCTGAACAGTTCTGTTAAGTTTGTCGAGTATGACAACACTGTCTGGAGTAATCATTACCCGAAATGCTTCAATGTTGAGTGCTGCAATAATTGATACCCAGATGGCACTGTCTTTCTTCATCCGGATAAATGCATTGAAGTCTAATTTCCGGTTATCATCGCTGTACCCAACCTTAACTTTACTCGAAAATGTTGTGAAGCTGATCTTTTTTGCATTAATCCTGGCAAGTGTAGCTCTGACGCTTTTGGCAGAATCAGAATCAGCGGGATTTATGACTACCACCGCACTATCTTTTTTTGCAACTACTGTTGTGATTTTACGTGTGGACCTGCAGGATGCAAGCATTCCCAATAATCCAACCAGTATGATAAATATTCTCATGTAAATCGTTTATTTTTTGCCGGTATGTCCAAATCCACCTTCAGCCCGTTCAGATGTTGTTATTTCTGAGGCTGAAACGAGGTTTACTTTTTCTACCTTTTGAAACACCAGTTGTGCAATCCTGTCTCCGTCATTCAACTGCTGAGGTTCCCTGGAAAGGTTAATGAGAATAATTTTAATTTCACCCCGGTAATCCGCGTCAATTGTACCGGGACTATTCAAACAGGTTAATCCCTGTTTGATGGCCAGCCCGCTTCGGGGCCTTACCTGTGCTTCAAAGCCCTCAGGTATTTCCATGAAAAGTCCTGTTGGAATCAGCTGTCGATCCAGGCTGTTCAGCACAACAGGGCTTTCCAGGTTAGCCCTGAGGTCTAGTCCTGACGAACCTGCTGTGGCATATTCCGGTAATGGATGGCGGGATTGATTAATGACCCTGATTTTCAAGTAACCTTATTTATGCAAAGTTACGATTATCTTATCTTTTCAAGCAGAACTGTTGCATAGGCAACGAGACCCTCTTCCCTTCCCACAAAACCCATTTTTTCTGTTGTAGTTGCTTTTACAGAAACATCACCGGCTGTTAGCCCGAGGATTCCTGCTATTGTCTGCTGCATGGCAACCACATAAGGCTTGATTTTCGGTGCTTCCAGACACAGGGAACTATCTACGTTTACAACTTTATACCCCTTGCCTGTTATCAGGTCAAACGATCTTTTAAGCAAAATCTTACTGTCGATATTTTTATAGGCCTGATCTGTATCGGGGAAATGTACACCGATATCACCGAGGGCCAAAGCTCCCAGCATAGCGTCGCAGATTGCATGGAGCAATACATCAGCATCACTATGTCCTTTGGCTCCCTTTACATGGGGTATTTTAACGCCCCCCAACCACAAATCACGGTCCTCAACCAGCTGATGAAAATCTATCCCAAAACCTATCCTGAAAGACATACTCGGTATTTTTATAAATGTACGCAAAAGAAAACGGCCTTTCGGCCGTTTCAAATAATTTATGGTTGTTCGTTATGAACGTTGTTACTGCGCTGCACCATTCAAGTTAAAAATGAGGCTGAACCTGATGGTGTTGGAAAGGGGATTCCTGTTAACGCCTGAACCTGATGGAATAAGATAGGACAGGTTAATACCCAATGCATCGTATGTTAAACCTGTACCAAGTGAAAAATACTGTCTGTTTCCCTTGGTCTGGTCTTCATAAAAATAGCCGGCCCTTACCGCAAACTGATCATTATAGGTGTACTCAGCACCAGCCGAAAAATAAAACTCCTTCAACTCCTCTGCAAAACCTCCGGGAGCATCGCCAAAAGAGCTGAACCATCCACCCACTACACCCTTACTCCTGTAGTTGACCAGTCCGAGACTGTCACCCAACTGAGGCGGCGTAGGCACCATCAGTTTGTGGATATCCAAACCAAATGAAAGCTTGTTTACCTCATTGGTAACCTTGGTATAAACCACTCCAATACCCATATTAGCGGGAATGAAATCCTTTTGCGTTGCGTCACTGGTATACCCGATTTTGGAGCCCAGGTTTGTCAGCGCTAATCCCGCACTGATACCAGAGCCCTCTTCAGAGGTTCCGTCGTAATACAGTCCGATATCCCCAGCCACAGCACTGCCGGGTTTATAATTGACCCCGTTAACAACCTGATTACCGGCTAGATTTGAGAATATGTAGCGCAATGACACTCCTAAACTTAGAACGTCACTCAATTTCCGAGAATATCCACCATCCAGACCGAACTCTCTTGGTCTGCCGAAGCCTATTGAATTACCCAAATTGTCTGTAAATTCAATGTTCCCCAAACTAAAATAACGCAGAGAACCTGAAATGGCTTCCGTTTCACTCAGCTGATAATACCCGGCAAGTGATGCCAGGTACACATCATTGAGCCCAAGGTCTTTTAACCAGGGCGTATAGGTTACACCAATTCCTGAACTGTTTTTGGCAAATGCATATTTGGCCACATTGTAAAACTGTGCGTTGGCATCGGGAGAGGTAGCCAGGCCCAGGTCTCCCATCCCACCGGCCCTTGCATCAGGAGATATTCTAAGGAAAGGAACTGCAGTAGTAACTACATTGATGGTATTATCCTGTGCTTTTGTTTGAATGGAAAGTAATGCGAAGCATACACCCAGTATAAGTGCAGAAACTTGATTTTTCATGATCGAATTTTAATTATCAGCGAAACAGATTGGGTAGAATTGTATCGATAACTACTGGATTGTTAAACAAAGTTAAGGTTTTGGCGTCAAAGGATTTCAAGCTTAACAGTCTTTGAAGTTTTTAACCCCTCCTTATTGAGAACAATAACCCTGCAGAAATAGACTCCGGGAGGCAGACTGCCATCCTGTTTACCTGATTCGTTCCACGGTATGACCAATGAACGAAGATTAGCTTCATTTATTGTCTTTTCCTGCTGCCAGATCAAACGTCCGTTTCCTGCAAAAACAGCCAGTAAGACTTTTGAATCACGGGTGTCTCCATCCATGGTTAAGCTGAAAACAGATTGCTGTTTAAGTGGATTGGGGAATACTTTCAGCGAATTGATGCGTATATCCCGCTGCTTCACAACTTCAAACTCGATAACCGTCTCCCCTGCATTGTTGAAAACATCCCATGCCCTTACATATAGGCTGTGTCTGCCCTCTGCGAGCTCCTCCAACCTGATGCTGACGGATCCCGCAAAACCCAATTGCACCGCTTCCGGCACAAAAAAATCATTGAGTACCATCGTGGAACGGGCATCACCATCAAGGATTGCAACCAGGTCATGTCCTATTCCGTTACCGGAGATATTAAAACCGGAGGCATCAGTAAGTTTCAATAGGAGTAATGGGGTCTGACTAACCCGGTCTCCGCTTTTGAAGGTTTCCTTGTCAAGGTAGGCCCTGATACCCGGACCAGCCTCATCTTTTACAGGAGCAGCTGATCTTCCGCCAAGCACAAAATGATTGTCTACTCCCATGGCATCCCTTTTCCCATCATCTGCATAATACATCAGTTTTACCTGTCCGAAACGGGTATCGGCATCTGCGGGAATTGTAAACGCAAACCTGAACTTACCATTGGCAACTGCTACTTTTCCTGTGTATAAAATGCCTCCTTCAGCAAAGTAATCTACCGCAAAACTTTGTCCGTCATTGGCCTTTGTTTTTTCAACAACCGGCTTGTCAAAAAGTCTTGGATAAACAAAACCACTGAAATCAGACAATTCCTTTCCAGACTGATCCAGAATAACACCTTCTAAAGTGTATGTTGATCGCGCTGTGAGTGTATCAGCAGAAGAAAGCACACGGTCATTTACCCTTGTTGTTTTGACTGTATATTCGGGGATGGACAACTTCATTGCGGGATCTCCCAGCATGATAAACTTTCGTGCATTGACATAATCGCCACTGGTGCTTACCGTAAAGTTTTTGGAATCACGCAAGGCTTCTCCCAATGAAGGATACCTGCCATTGCTGTCTTTTTTTAAGAGATAACGCAGAAAATTATGGTTAATAACCTTATTACTTGATGCAAAAACCAGCCTCGTGGTGGTCATCAGTCCGATTCCGCCATTGTTCCGCCCAACCAGCAATTCTTCACCAAGTGAAAACTGATAGGGATCATCAAAAGGTGCAAAATCACAAGTAGCCGTTACAAGCAACGGGAGCCGGGTACTATTATCCCAGCCTGCCAAAGTTGCTGCATCCATAATGGTTTCCTGGGCGAGTCGGGAACTTCCGCCATGCCCGCTGTAATTCCATATCAGGGTACCTTTGTTCACATCATCCAGAATATTTTTATTGGCTGTGGGATAGCTGCTTCCGCCTGCGTTGCTTTGCTGCTCAAATGCATCGAGGTAAATTTTTTTAACCTGCCACGAAGGAAAATCACGGTCTATCATTCCTGCATGGTACTCTGCATCATACAGATGAAGGTTGAAATCCTCATCATCGGCAATAAGTGTCAACCCAGTTCGCCAGCTGCCCAGGGCTTCAGACTGATGGTACCGCAATATTTTATCCACCACCCTGTTAGCCTGTTGCAGGTTTCTCGCTGGTATCCTGCCAATGGCCATGTCAAGAACTGGTGCAGGCTGTGCAGCCTGTATATCCTCCCAGGTATCAAGGTAACCGAAATAATCATCTGTAACGTAAGTGGACAAAGGATCGAGGGATACATCACTCTGATAGGATGGCACCTTGTTGGTATTGGCGGCAACAGCACCCTTATACTGATAGGATGCGCCTCCAAAAAGCAGCAGAAAACGGGGGTATTTACCAGTGCCTGGGTTTGACCGTGCATAAAACATCCTGACAAAATTCCGGATTGCAGTAGGATCAGGGATGCCGGCAGAGAATTCATTGTATATCCGGCCAGGTATTTCTATGTGAACAGACAAACCCTGCTTCCTGTGAAAAGATGCGAGACGCTCAGCAGCTTGTAAAAGATTGGGGTCAGCAACAATCAGCATATCCACCGGAGCAAGACCATGGAGGTCCTGGTTCCCTGCAATACCCTCAACTGTAACCCGACTTGCAGCAGCTGGACTGAAAACAACATAGGTCCGAAGACTGGAAACACTGCGGATGAAAGAAAGCTGGTTACTCTGGGATGCAAACGGAATTTTAAGTGCCGCACTAAAATCTGTTACATCCCATACGCTGGCATCACTTCGGGGATTGCTAATCCTGAATACTGCAGTTTCGCCCGCAGCTACTGATGCAGTATCCCGGAATACGAGCTGCGTCAAACCAGTCATATCCAGTGAACGCCTGTATTGAATTTCAAACCAGTTGAGCCATGCCTGGGCGTTGACACTCAATCCGGTAAAATTATAACCAACAGTAAGTGAGCCGGATTCTGCAATTCCCACAGTACTGATTCTACTTGTATTGGCAGATGGCTCAAGCAAAGTACCGGCCAATGGGGCAGTGGTATGTTCAAATAACTTTTTACCATTTACTGCCACAGCCATCCTGTTGGGCTGATCTGCACTCCTGCCCGCAATTTCACTTGTAAGCAGGAAACTTGTGCCTGGTAACACCCCACTCCGGGCCGCATTGAAAGTTCTATTGGCAAGCCTTCCGGTCTGATTACCAAAATCCTCCCCATACCATTCTTTCCCACTTTTAAGAAAATTAATGCTGTCAAGTTCATGCCTGTATTGTTCATCAAATGAGGTTACTGGCTTGAAATCTCCGGTTACAACTTTTTCTGTCTGTATCCTTTTCCCCGATGATTCATGGATGGTTATGAAATAAAATGCTTTATCGGCATAAAAATTCTTTACAAAAACAAATTTTCCAGACAGGCTGTCCCATATCCATTGATCTGTTCCGGGGGCATAAAAGAGAAAATAATCAGAACCGGAGAATTGTCCGTCACCACCATCTTCCATCCAGATAGCCAGCTCAGACAGGTCATCCGGAGCGGGAACAGCATTGGATTCCGGCAAAACCCTGCCCCCATTACCATACAATCTGATTTTACCTGATGGCACATTGTCTAACCCCAGGGATTTTAAATCGGCAGCATAAACACTGTATACGCCTTTTGATGAAGCAGATACCTTAAGCCACAGACCGGAAGAAAGCACTGAGTGGTCTGCATAACGCATTTGTCCTGTTACGCTCAGGGCCAGTAAGACAAAAGACGCTAAGAGTTTACATTTCTTCATAAAGACCTGTTAACAAATTTAGCATTTAGTAAACATAAAATTTAGCGTAAAGCATTGATTCGATTTAATTTAACACTTACTTTTGTCTGTAACCGCCTCTCTTGTGCATGCAATAACCAAAGCTTTTGTCCGTTAAGGGAATCGGTTAAATAAAACATGTAAACCATGAGAAATTTATTGGTCCTGATGTCAGTAGCCTTACTTTTCAGCGCTTGCAAAGGTGGTTTGCCTTTTGCAAAGAAAAAGTTTGAAACATCCAGTGTAACTGGCTGGAACTACAACGACAAAAACCAGGGTGGATTTCAGAAATCTCCCGTCAAAGAACAGCAGACTGGTCCGGGCCTCTTATTCGTTCAGGGTGGTACTTTTACCATGGGTGCCGCTGATGAAGATGTAATGGGCGAATGGAACAACGTGCCAAGAAGGGTTACTGTTTCTTCGTTTTACATCGACAAAACTGAAGTAGGAAATATTCATTACAGGGAGTACCTGAACTGGATCGAAAGAACCTTTGACGATCCTGCGTATGAAAGTGTTGTGTTGGGTGCTAAACCAGACACACTGGTTTGGAGAAGTGAGCTTGCTGCCAATGAAGCACTCGTTGAAACGTATTTCAGACACCCTGCTTACAACCTCTACCCAGTTGTTGGCGTATCCTGGAGGCAGGCCAATGATTTCTGTATCTGGAGAGGTAACCGCGTGAACGAGCTCATGCTTGTTCAAAAGGGTATTGTTAACCCCAACCAATTGAAAAATATTCAGGGACAGGCTGAAGAGAACTTCACCACAAAATCATATTTACTGGGACTCTATTCAGCACAACCTGCCAGGGCTAAAAAACCTACACTGGTTGATGAAAACGGCAGACCCAGAAACTACGTTAAAGTTGAAGACGGGATATTGCTTCCTGATTACCGCCTGCCAACAGAAGCTGAATGGGAATATGCAGCACTGGGCTACATCAATCAGAATCCTAACGTAAAGCTGAAAGAAGGCCGCCGTGGAGAAGAACTGATCATGAACAGACAGGTTTATACCTGGTCTCACAATGTGAATGGACTGCGGGATAACCGTTATGGTGGCTGGGCAGGTAAATATATGGCCAACTTCAAAAGAGGTGCAGGTGACTATATGGGTATTGCTGGCGGATTGAACGATAACTCATCTATACCCGGACCTATTCAGGCTTTCCTACCCAACGGATTCGGATTGTACAACATGGCAGGCAATGTAAATGAGTGGGTTGCAGACGTTTACAGACCACTTTCAAGCAAGGATGTGGATGATTTCAATCCATACCGCGGTAACGTGTTTATGCGTCCCGACAAGGATGAGAACGGTGAATTTCAGCGCGACAGCCTCGGTAGGGTGAAAATGGTAAAAGTTACTGACGATGAAGCCAGCAAAAGAAGGAACTACCAAAAAGGTGATGTCATCAATTTCAAAGATGGCGACTCTACCTCAATGATCAATTATGGTTATGGCCTTACCACACTTGTAAGCGACAAATCAAGGGTTTACAAGGGCGGCAGCTGGGACGACAGGGCTTATTGGCTTAGTCCAGGTACCAGAAGACACCTGGAAGAAGATCAGTCCACCGCCACCATCGGATTCAGGTGTGCTATGGATCGTTTTGGCAGCCAGGAAGGAAATGGCTTCAAAAACGGCATGCACTTCAGCGCACGCAGACAAAATACAAGAAAGAACTAAATACATCAGCACATTATCTGGAAACCCCCGAATTTCGGGGGTTTCTTTTTTTCATTTGATATTATATTTGTGGTATGCAGATGGCAGCGCTTTACGAAATTTTCAAAAAGAGCAGAAAAGTGCAGACAGACACCAGGAAATTGTCTGCCGGAGAGATCTTCTTTGCGCTAAAGGGACCCAACTTCAATGGCAATCACTATGCATTAAAAGCGCTGGAACAAGGGGCTGCCGCTGTTGTTGTTGATGAAGCCCAGGGCATGTCAGATGACAGGATCTTTGTTGTTGATGATGCGCTCAAAGCATTGCAGGATCTGGCCAGGCATCACCGCCTGCAACTCAGTATTCCCTTTTTAGCCATTACTGGCAGCAATGGAAAAACAACTACCAAGGAATTGGTTCATGCTGTACTCTCTTCCCATTTCAAAACCGCTACCACACAGGGCAACCTAAACAACCACATAGGAGTTCCACTCACTTTACTTTCAATCCCTGATGACGCAGAAATGGCTGTCATTGAAATGGGCGCAAATCATCAAAAGGAAATAGCCGGTTATTGCCAGATAGCCTTACCAACCCATGGGTTGATCACAAACTGTGGTAAAGCCCATCTGGAAGGTTTTGGTGGTGTAGAGGGCATCAGAAAAGGTAAAGGGGAATTGTATGATTTCCTGCGTGAAAGCAATGGAACCGTATTTGTTAACTCTGATATGACAGACCTCATGGGTATGAGCCTGGGTATGCAGAACAGGATTTTTTATGGGCAGTCCAAAGGCAGCTTCAATGCCGAAATGGTAAAAGCCAGTCCACTCCTTACCGTAGAGATCAGCAGGATCGACTGGGGACTACATCACCTCCATACCAACCTGGTTGGCTCTTATAACCTGGCCAACATTGAAGCAGCCATTTGCATAGGCGATCATTTTGGTATCCCCTTCCCGAAAATTGCACAGGCTATAGCAACCTAT
>JBILSG010000325.1:0-3281 GCA_044372235.1 Chitinophagaceae bacterium | reverse complement strand
CAACCACCATTTCCTCCGCCTCTTTTGCATTGAGTGCCATGGGCTTTTCCACAATTACATGCTTGCCTGCCTTCGCCATGCGGATGGCCATATCCTTATGCAGTGCATTGGGCGTGATGATGTAAACCGCATCAATATCAGCATTGTTTTTGATTTGGTCAACCGTTTCATAATTATAACAGTTTGACTCCGGAACATTGTATTTTGCTCGCCAGCTTACCAGTTTGGAAGGGGTACTGCTAACCAATCCGGCAACAACCGCCCGCTTTGAATCTTTCATGGCTTCTGCCACCCTGGAAGCATAGCTGCCCAGTCCGATTAAAGCAACCCGCAATACCTTTCCATCATGAACTTTCTCATCATTGTTTGGAGTTACAAAAGGCAGTGCCCAAACCGGAGCTGAAAGGGTTTGCAGAAAAGAACGGCGGGTTGTCATGTAGAAGAGTTTTCTCTAAGTTAGTATTAATTCAAAATGGTGTCTGCTAATGCATAAAAAAATTCCCCTCCAGCCACAGCTGGCAAACCTGACCAGGTTTACCTACCGCAGGTAGGAGGGGAGTTATTTGAATTTATTGTCCGCGACCTTGTTGCATGCGTTTTCTCATCTCATCATAGAACGCATTAACTGCAACAATCTTTTCATCAGTGAGTGGAATAGCTTTATATGCCTTGTCACGGGCGGCTTCAAGCTCTTTCATTTTTTTAGCTTTATCTTCTTCAGAAAGCGACTGGTCCATGCGGATGGGACGGGATTTCATCTGAAAATCGAAACTGGCATCGATAATCTTGTCGGCTTCGGCATCTGTAACTTTAACCTGCTCGAGGAGCATGGGCTTGATTCGCTCTTTCATGCGAGCTTTCATGGCTTCGGGATCACCTCCACCGGGAGGCTGGGCTTGGAGGGAAAAAGCGAGTGCAAAGAAGGCAAACAACGTTGAAAGCATCTGTTTCATGGTGGTTGATTTAAGTTTGTTATGAATGTATGCTATTGCATTAGATGTTCAAGACCGATAATCCCTCCATAAGCATAATGGAATTTATGTTATTTTAACAACTCAAAAAATAATTAGATGAAGTTGAGGTACTGTCTGGCTATGTCAATAATGGCATTTTTTATCCCTGTTCTACAGGCGCAGGACAGCAAGCCTGCTTCACCCAATCAGCCATTCATGATAATTCTGGGCACCCTGCAAGACGGCGGTTCACCCCACCTGGGATGTGAAAAAGATTGTTGTAAAACGATCAATCCAGATAAAAAGGTAACATCCCTCGGACTCATTGATCCGGGCAATGGCAAACGTTTTCTTTTTGAAGCCTCGCCTGATATCACCTCTCAACTAAAATCTCTCAACCGGGCACATCCGGCCAAAAACAACATCGCACCTGATGGTATTTTCCTCACCCATGCGCACATAGGACATTATTCAGGATTGATGTTCCTAGGCCGAGAAGCCATGAACAGCAAAGAAGTGCCGGTATATGCGATGCCTAAAATGAAACTGTTTCTGGAAAACAATGGTCCATGGAGTCAACTGGTTTCCTTAAACAATATTCGCATTAATCCTATGTCAGAAGGCAAATGGGAAGATATCAGTCCGACACTCAAAGTAAAACCCCTCCTTGTACCCCACCGGGATGAATTTTCCGAAACAGTGGGATACATCATTGCAGGTCCGAATAAAAAAGTGCTTTTCATCCCAGACATCGACAAATGGGAGAAGTGGCGGACAAACATTGTAGCCCTTATCAAGGAAGTGGATCATGCACTAATCGACGGAACTTTTTTCAGTGCTGCTGAAGTAAACAACCGCAATATTGCCGAGATCCCACATCCGCTGGTGCAGGAAAGTATGCAGCTTTTTGATTCCCTCCCGGCTAAAGAAAAAGAGAAGATTATTTTTATTCATTTCAACCACACAAACCCTTTGTTGGATGAAGCGTCTAAGGAAGCAAGGCTGGTAAAAAGCAAAGGATTCAGGATTGCTGATTTTAATCTTCAGATAACCCTTTAACGTTTAAGGCTAGCAATTATCATTTTATCATTAACTTAGTAAGGCAACCAAACGATTGCTCATGAAAAATTATAACCGCAGGCGCTTTATGCGTGAAGCAGGCATTGCTGGTTTAGCACTGGGGTTAACACAATGGGCCAACCCAGCATTTTCTAATGCTGTGGCAGCAGAATCCGGGAGAATCGGCATCATTGGATTGGACACATCCCACAGTATTGCCTTCACCAAAGCTTTAAATGCTGCAGACGCAGCTGAGAAATACAAGGGCTTCCGCATTGTGGCTGCCTATCCCCGCGGCAGCGCAGATATCGAATCTTCCACCAAAAGAATCCCAGGCTATATTGAAGAAGTAAAAAAGATGGGGGTAGAGATCGTAGACTCCATCGCTGATCTCCTGAAGAAAGTGGATTTCATTTTGCTCGAAACAAATGACGGCAGGCCGCACCTGCAACAGGCATTGGAAGTAATGCAGGCGGGCAAACCACTTTTCATCGACAAACCAGTAGCGGGTAGCCTCGCAGATGCCATCGCCCTGTATACCATCTCTGATAAACTCAAAGTACCTTTTTTCTCCAGCTCTTCACTCCGTTACATGGAATCCGCTCAGGAAGCGGCTTCAGGCAAAATGGGTAAAATCTTGGGAGCTGATTGTTTCAGTCCGGCTACCCTCGAACCCACCCATCCCGACCTTTTCTGGTACGGCATCCATGGGGTGGAAACCCTTTATACTGTTATGGGCATTGGCTGCCAGTCGGTAACCCGCACCCAAACCGATGGAACAGAGATCGTGGTAGGTGTTTGGGAGGATGGCAGAATCGGTACCTTCCGCGGTACGCGTACGGGCAAACACGAATATGGCGGTACAGCATTCGGAGAAAAGGGACCTCTGAAATTGGGGCCTTATACGGGATATGACAACCTGCTAGATAGGATCATTGCCTTTTACAGAACAGGCAATGTGCCGATTTCACCCAAAGAAACACTTGAAATATACACCTTCATGGAAGCTGCTGATGAAAGCAAACGCAAAGGCGGAAAATCCATTGCATTGAAGGACGTATATGCAACCCATCTCAAAAAAGCCAACAAAACCATTCAATCCTTAAACCTTCAGTCATGAGTCGTTCCAGAAGAAGTTTCATTCAAAAAACAGGTGCAGCCTCTGCTGCCATTGCCTTTGGCGGCATCCTGCCGGGTTTCTCGGCCAGCCAATACCGCAACATCATCGGTTCCAATGAAAAGATAACGGCAGCCGTGATGGGCGTTAAC
>JBILSG010000050.1:0-10822 GCA_044372235.1 Chitinophagaceae bacterium | reverse complement strand
TTTGGTGTTCATGCAAGGAAAGCCCTTGGATATCTCTTCTCTGTGAGAGGTGAGTTCTATCGCGGCACAGCGAAGGGTTTGAACTGGAAAGAGACTAACAATTATGTCAACAATACTGCGTGGACCAGCAATGGTTACAAAGGATGGACAAAAGACGGTCAGGGTAATTACTACGTGCCTACAGACAAAATTTTTCTGAATCACAAGACTACTGTTAGTGATCTTAGTATCCAGGGTATATTCAATTTTACCAATATCCGCTTCCACAAGGCAGAGCCTAAGTTTGCCATGTATGCGATTTTTGGTGTTGGCGCAACATTCTACAAAACAATGGTTGATGCCAAAAATGCAGGTGGTTCCAAGTATAGCTTCAATGGTATTCCAAACGGAACCTGGGACACCAGGAACGATACCAAAAATGCTGTAAAGGCGCTTCTGGATGGTACATATGAAACAGCGGGTGAATCAAATACACAAGCTCCCAAGGCTTTTGGTATGACTGCCAGGTTCTCACAAACTGCGGGACTCGGTATGGCATTCAAGATCTCCAAGAAGGTTAATGTAGCTATCGAGAATAGGCTTTCTTTTGTGAAGGATGACCTGCTTGATGGTCAGCGTTATCAGGCAACTCCGCTTGGTGAAGCTGTTCTGTCCAACAGCAATGATGCCCTGAGCTTTACTTCAATAGGTATCAACATTAACTTATTCTAATTTCACCATCAGTATTTCAAAACATTATTTATGAAAATTAAAAATATACTCTCGGCCCTGTTCCTGGGAATCTTCCTGCTTGCAGGTCTGGACACATTTGCCCAGAAAAAGACAAAGTCAGTTGAACCACTCTACTGGAAAAATCCACTTGAATTCGCATATTCTGAGCTTAATTCACCCAAGCGCATGAAAATGCCAAAGGTGGTTTTAGATGATGCAGATGGTGATGGCGTTACTGATCAGTTTGATCGTGAGCCAAACACTCCTGCAGGTGCTCCGGTTAATTCAAACGGTGTAAGCAAGGATACAGATGGAGATGGTGTTCCAGATTTCAAAGACAAGCAGTTGATTACACCAAGTGAATGCCAGCCTGTAGATGTCAACGGAGTAGGAAAATGTCCAGAGCCTCCATGCTGCAAACTTATTCCTCCGCCAGCACCTCCAACCTGTAACATGGGAAACATCCCAAGCGTATCTTTTGCCAAAGGTTCTGCTAAATTGTCAAAAGATGCTGAAAGTATTTTGGCTTCCACTGCAGACAGGCTGAAGAACAATCCTGTATGTAAAGTATTCATCACTGGTTATGCTGAAGCTTCAAAAGCAAGTCAGCAGCTGAGCTGGGATAGGGTAAACTCAATCATTACATACCTATCAGAACAGCAGGGAATTGCTGCAGACAGGCTGATTAATAAGTATGGTCAAACAGAAGGTGATGCCAATGTTATTGACTTAAGTGCAACTGGTGAAAATACCGGTGAACCTAATACGGTTCCTGCTCCTCATCCAAATCTCAGGACAAAAAAGTAATATTTTTGAATAATTCATTGAATGCCTTCCATACAGGAGGGCATTCTTTTTTATGACAAGATTAACCATTAGAAAAACATGGTTAGTGTATCTTAGCATAAGGCTCAAATGCTTAACTTTGCACCTCACATGAAATGGAATAAGCTATTTTTCTTGCTGACTATTGTAGTCCTTTCAGGATGTTCCAAATTCGGTAAAGTACTTAAGAGTAAAGACTTTGAGTATAAGCTGAAAATGGCTAACACCTATTACGACAAAAAAGAGTTTCGCCAGGCACAGGTTCTCTTTGAGGAATTGTTTCCTGTATTCAAAGGAACACCGCAGCATGAGGATCTTTTTTATCGTTTTGCATACTCGCATTACAACCTGAGAGATTACGTAACAGCAGAAAACCTGTTTAAGGGTTATATTGAGATTTTTGCCAATAATCCAAGAGCTGAGGAAATGGAGTACATGCAGGCACTTTGCTATTATAAGCAATCACCCAAGGCAGAACTTGAACAATCCAATACGATTAAGGCTATTGGCATGTTTCAGGTATTTATAAATACGCATCCTGAATCTTCACGCATTAAAGAGGCGGAGGAGATAATTTCAAAATGTCAGGCTAAGCTTGAGGTAAAAGAGTTTTTATCTGCCCAGCTTTATTTCAATGTGGGTCAGTTTCGTGCTGCTGCCCTTGCCTATACTACGCTCATTAATAACTATCCTGATTCTCCCAGAGGAGATGAATATAAATTGATGGCAATCAAGGCTTCCTATCGTTTTGCCGCTATGAGTATCGACGAGAAACAGGAAGAGCGGTATAACAAGGTAATCATTGAAGTAGAAGACTTCCAAGACAGGTTTCCTGAAAGTAAAATGCTTAAGGAAGCAGAACGTTACTTAACTTTATCTAAGAATAACATAAAATCACTAAATAATGAGCAGACTTCGCAGGCAGCTGGGAAATAATCTTACAAATGTTGCAGAAACAAAAGATCTGAATGAGATCAAAAGTAAAACTGGCAATGTATATGAATCAATTTCGATCATAGCCAAAAGGGCAGGTCAGATTAATATTGCTATAAAGGAAGAGTTGCATAATAAACTGGAAGAATTTGCCAGCCACACAGACAGCCTGGAGGAGATACATGAAAATAAGGAGCAGATTGAAATTTCAAAGGCGTATGAGAAAATGCCTAATCCTGCCTTGCTTGCAACCCAGGAGTTTATGGAAGACAAGGTTTATTTCAGAAAAAATGAAGAAGATCTTTTCCGTTGATCATTTGAAAAATAGGATATTCATAATCAGGAAGGCCGCATTTTTAATGCAGGTCTTCTTGTGTTTTATAGCTGTTTTCTTTTTTTCAAAGCTTAGTGGGCAGGAGCTTAATGCTAAAGTCAATGTCGTATATGCACAAATTGGCAGTTCTGTTGATAAAAAAGTATTCCAGACATTGCAAACTGGGTTGATTTCGTTCCTGAATAAACGAAAATGGACTAGTGACCCTTTTGAAATAAATGAAAAAATTGATTGTAGTTTTCTTTTAAACCTGCAATCGGTTGTTGAGCCAAATGTATACAAGGCTACCCTTACAATTCAGGCAGCAAGACCAGTTTTCAATTCAAATTACCTTTCTCCACTCATTAATTTTGTGGATAATGATATTGTTTTCCGATATGTAGAATTTCAGCCACTGGAATTCAATGAAAACAGAATTGCTGGTACTGAATCGCTTTCTGCAAATTTAACAGCCATACTCGCTTTTTATGTAGATCTTTTGTTGGGAATGGATTATGATTCATATGCCCCAAGAGGTGGGGATATTTATTTTCAGAAAGCCAATCAGATTGTGAGTGCAGCACCAGAAGGAAGATCAATAACTGGTTGGAAGCCTTTTGACGGTCAAAGGAACCGATATTGGCTTGCTGAAAACCTTCAAAATGCACGTTATGCCCTTGCCCATGATGCTATCTATACCTATTATCGGAAAGGGATGGATAAATTGATTGAAGATGAAGTATCTGCCAGGGAAGAGGTTCTGTCTGCACTATCCATGCTCAATACATTGCATGCGGAAACCCCCAATCTGATGTTCATGGCTTTTTTCTTTCAGGGAAAATCAAATGAAATAATCCAGTTGTTCCGAAAAGCATTGCCTCAGGAAAAGGCCAGGGTAATTGATATTTGTGGGCGACTTGATATTGCTAATGCTTCCAAATACGCGGAGGATTTAAAATGAGGGGTTTAAAATTTTTCTGTTGTTCAGTTATTCTCTTGCACATGTTTTCTTGCAAGTTTGGCAATGAATCTCAGGCGGTGCTTAATCAAGATGAAATGGCTGACATTTTGAACGACATTACTTTGGCTGAAGGGTTTGTTGAATCTTATTTGTTTAAGGATTCTACGCTAAATAAAGATAGTGCAGTGCAGGCTGAAATAGATAAGGCATTGCAGTTGAGGCAAGTTTCGACAGCATTATTTACCCGTAGTTACCGTTATTATCAGGCTCACCCTAATCAGTTTAAATTGATTGCGGATACGGCAAACGCAAGGGCTTCAAAAGCACGCGATAATTCATATTCCAGGCGGGTCATTAAACCATCTTGATATTATGTTTCTTACCAGGGATGATTTGAAATTGTCATTTGGTGTCGACCTGGATATAGGGGAAGCATTTATAAACAGAACGGTTCCTGTAGAAAATCTGTATTGGGAGAATCGAAAAATATATATCCCTAGCTCACCGGGGTATTATTTTATGCCTATATACGCAGACATGCTTTTCAGATTGGGAGTCGACAAATCAATTTTGCTGTCAGATGATCAATTCAGGCTGAATGAAATTATATTGCATGAGGCTGCTATGGTTGAACATCAACGAATAACATGGATAGAACATGCAGAGAATTTGTGTAAAATGGTTCAGCCTTATGTCTTACAAATGGAACTCTTTCAAGAATTAAAAGATTATCTGGTTCAGAAAAAGCCTATTCAAAAGTCAGGATCAAGATTAGGAACTCCCTTTCCTTCATTGAACAGGGCAGATAGCTATCTTTTTTCATTAACTACATTAAAAAGTTCACGGTTTAATTTACAACTCGCTTTAGCAGGGTGGTATGCTTTAATGACTTATTTCCTGATACTGGATGATTTATCTGATATCCAGGAAGACTTATTGAATAATGAAGAAAATACCATTGTTGATGCAGGCCTTAATTCAATCGGACTTCATACAATTCAGTTCATGATAAATCAGAGCGTTGATGTTTTGAAAGTGATCAATCCGGTTATAGCCAACCGGATTGATCACAGTGTTTCCCAAATTAATCTCGAATCTTATTTCAATAATTCTGAAAAAAAATAAAATTCATTAAAAGGGCAAATCGTCAACTACTGCCTGGTTGGCGGAATCTTTTTCCTTGTCTGTAAACTTACTCAAACCTTCCGGCAGACTATAACCTACAAGTTGCAATAACAGTACACGAAGAGTCAGTGAAGTGCCTGTGGTACCATCTTTCTTATTGTAAGTTTTTACATCAGGGAATCCTTCAGCATAAATCTGCTGTCCCTTTCTCAGAAAGTTTGCCACACCAGTTTTGTCAGTCCAGTAAGCACATTCCACCCATCTTGTTTTGTCGATAAAGTTATTATCCCGATCCCTTACTTTTTCAGAATGAGCAACACTGAAATTGATAACATGACTCCCATTGACCTCATTGACTGTGCAATCTTTACCCAGATTTCCGATTAATTCTAATTTCATCATAAGATTTAATTTATGAAGTAAAATTCCGAAAGCTGTAAAATCTGTCAATGGTAAAATAAACGTGTGAAACTGTTTTTTTCTGAAAAATTGGTGGTGTTTTCCCAGACAATGGTAAATTGTTTTAATATTCACAGAATCAGAATAGCTTTGCCCAATGGAAAAAAATATCACCTATCCATACTTATTTGATTTTACAGAGCAGGTATTCCTGAAAATCGGATGTACTCCAGAACATGCAAAGCTTGCAACAGAAACGCTTATTTCAGCAGATCTCAGAGGTATTGATTCTCATGGGGTTGCACGTTTATCTGGCTATATCAGATTATGGGAGGCCAAAAGAATAAATGCTATTCCAGATATAAAGGTTAGTCATGAAACACCATCAACAGCAGTTGTTGACGGAGATAGCGGATTGGGACTGGTTGTAGGAAACTATGCTATGGATGTTGCAATCAAAAAGGCGGAAGCTGTTGGAACAGGATGGGTAAGTGTTTGCAACAGCAATCACTTTGGTATTGCAGCACATCATGCCATGAAGGCACTGGAAAGAGATATGGTTGGCATTGTGATGACCAATGCAAGCGCATTGGTAGCGCCCACATTTTCAAGGGAACGCATGCTGGGTACAAATCCAATTTGCGTAGCTGTGCCCGCCGGATCAGAACCTCCATTTGTTGCTGACCTTGCTACTACAACAGCAGCTAATGGAAAACTCGAAATACTGCAACGTACCGGTAAAGATGCTCCCTTGGGATGGATTCAGGATTCAATGGGGCAGCCTGTAAGTGATTCACACGCATTGAAAACCGGGGGAGCGCTACTACCTCTGGGAGGCGACAGAGAACATGGCAGTCACAAAGGGTATGCACTTGGCGCAATAGTAGATATATTTTCAGGTGTTTTGAGTGGTGCAAATTTTGGACCATGGGTCCCTCCTTTTCCCGCATATGTTCCAATGCCGGAAAATCAACCTGGTAAAGGGATTGGGCATTTCATAGGGGCTATGCGCATTGATGCATTCAGAGCAGCGTCCGCATTTAAAAAGGATATGGACCTTTGGATCTCTCGTTTCAGACAGGCAGCCCCCGTTAATGCTGATATACCAGTGGTCATTCCGGGAGATCCTGAAAGGTTAATGTCTGTAAAGCGAATGAAGGAAGGGATTCCGCTGCTGCCGGTGGTGTTGGAAGATCTGCAATCTCTTGCTGATAAATTCAAGATCAAGTTTTAACTTCGCCCCCGTTAAATCATTTTTATGAAGATAATGAAGTTTGGAGGCACCTCAGTTGGCAAGCCCGAAAGGATGTTTCAGGTGAAAGACCTGATTACAATGGATAATGAACCGAAGATAGTTGTACTGAGTGCATTAAGTGGGACTACGAATGCATTAGTGGCCATAGGTGATGCCATGGCTGCTGGCGACAAAGAGAAGGCTGGGAATCTGATTGACACACTTCATCAGCATTATAACACTTTTATTGCCCAGTTGCTCTCAGATGAAGCAATAAAGCAAAGGGCAGTTAGCACCATCAATGAACATTTTGAATTTCTCCGGATAATCCTTAAGATATCATTCAACGATGCACTAAATAAGGATATTCTGGCACAGGGAGAATTGATGAGTACTAAACTGTTTTCGATCTATCTTGATTCAATCAGATTGGAACATCTGTTGATACCGGCATTGGACTTTATGTCAATTGATGCTAATGATGAACCGCAGGTACTTGCTATTCGCGCAAAACTCAATAAGATTGTAGAAACAAACTCCTCTATAAAACTATTTATTACCCAGGGCTATATCTGCCGGAATGCCAAAGGGGAGGTAGATAACCTGAAGAGAGGAGGTAGCGATTACTCCGCTTCACTCATAGCTGCTGCAATTCAGGCTTCGGTTTGTGAAATCTGGACAGATATAGACGGAATGCATAACAATGATCCGCGAATCGTAAAAACAACGAGGCCTGTTGAACAGCTGAGTTTTGATGAGGCTGCTGAGCTTGCCTATTTCGGAGCTAAAATTTTACATCCGGCTTCTATATGGCCAGCACAACATTTTAATATCCCTGTTAAGCTCCTTAATACCATGCAGCCTGAAGCAAAAGGTACCATTATTTTAAAGGAGGCAGATAGCAATGGCGTAAAAGCAGTTGCTGCTAAAGATGGGATAGTGATGGTTAAGATAAAGAGTAGCAGAATGTTACTGGCTTATGGTTTCCTTAGAAAGATTTTTGAGGTTTTTGAGAAGTACAGGACATCTATCGATATGATTACAACATCTGAGGTTGCAGTATCTGTTACAATCGACAATACCCAGAATCTTGATCAGATATCAAAGGAGCTGCAACCATTGGGAGATCTGGAAATTATAACCGGGCAAACAATTGTTTCAGTTGTGGGGAATAAGTTAACTGAGGAAAAAGGACTTATGTCTGATATGTTTAGCTCGCTATTACATATTCCAATCAATATGGTAAGTTTTGGGGGAAGTACACACAATGTTTCAATTCTTGTGCCAACTTCAGAACGAAATGAAACGCTCAAGGCGCTTAACAAGGGCTTATTCGGACTTGACTAGTTGCTTTTTTAAGAAACCATTTCAAAAATAATACCTCAGCGAAATACTACTTCCGTAGGAAAAAAAAAGAGCCTCTGTTAACGAGGCTCTTTTTTTGGGGACATAATAGGTCAGATTATCAGCATGGCATCACCATAGCTGAAGAACCTGTATTTGTCTTTAATAGCTTTCTTGTAAGCCTCCATGGTAAGGTCGTAACCAGCAAAGGCACATGCCATAATCAATAAAGATGTTTTTGGCAGGTGAAAATTGGTTATCAATGAATCACAAATCGAAAAATCGTAGGGTGGGTGAATAAAAATATTCGTCCATCCTTCAGATGGTTTCAACAGTTTATCAGCAGTGAATGTACTTTCCAGCGCCCTAAGCGTAGTTGTGCCTACAGAACATATTCTGTGACCTTCAGATTTGGCTTTGTTTACAATTTTACAAGCTGTTTCATCAACCTTAAAATACTCAGCTTCCATTTTATGTTTGCTCAGGTCTTCAACCTCAATTGCCCTGAAAGTACCGAGGCCGGTGTGCAAGGTGATTTCTGCAAAACGTACACCTTCTATTTCAAGTCTTTTAATCAATTCCACTGAAAAGTGTAAACCTGCTGTTGGGGCTGCAACAGCACCTTCATGCCTGGCATATACAGTCTGGTAACGCTCCCGATCAAGCTCATCAGGTTTGCGTTTAATATACTTGGGTAGTGGTGTTTCTCCCAGCGTGTTTAAAATGGCTTTGAAATCCTCATCAGAACCTTCAAAAAGAAAACGAATAGTTCTGCCCCGTGAAGTTGTGTTATCAATAACTTCTGCCACCAATTCGTCTGCATCACCAAAATAGAGCTTGTTTCCAACCCTGATTTTACGGGCTGGATCTACGATTACATCCCACAACCTATTTTGTTTGTTGAGCTCTCTGAGTAAGAAGACTTCAATTTTTGCTCCTGTTTTTTCTTTTCTTCCGTACATCCTGGCAGGGAAGACTTTGGTATTGTTAACAACAAAAACATCTTTCTCTTCGAAATAGTCCAAAACATCCTTGAACATTTTGTTTTCGATAAGTCCTGTGTCTTTGTGCACGACCATCAGACGGGCATCTTCTCTTCGTTTGGTAGGTGTCTGTGCAATGAGATTGAGTGGAAAATCGAATCTGAACTGGGATAACTTCATGCGTTAAAATTTACTGCCTGAAACAAATCCCGATAGCCACCCCATATGGGTATTCATCCAGCAAACCTGATCTTACGGCATCAGATTTGTTTTGGCATATTTAGCTGTAAAATTAAGCTTTTTTTGCCAAGTCGCGTAATCTGAAAAACGGATTTATGCACCTGTTATAAACCTGGAATACTAAAACTTAAGGTGTTTGACTGTTATGCCGTTATTAATAAGTTGTTTAAGTGATGCTATGCCTAGATTGAGGTGCGTTTCTACAAAGTTACCTGTGACCTTTTGATCACTTTCTTCGGTTTTTACACCCTCAGGGATCATAGGCTGATCGCTTACCAGGAGTAAAGCTCCGGTTGGTATTTTATTGGCAAATCCTACAGAAAAGATTGTAGCAGTTTCCATGTCTATGGCGTAGGCTCTTATTTTCTGCAGGTATAATTTAAAGTCATCATCATGTTCCCAAACCCTTCTGTTGGTAGTGTAAACAGTGCCGGTCCAATAGTCAAGTTCGTGATCCCTTATGGTTGTTGAAATTGCTTTTTGAAGCGCAAAAGAAGGTAATGCAGGTACTTCTGCTGGCAGGTAGTCGTTTGATGTTCCCTCTCCACGTATCGCTGCGATGGGCAAAATTAGGTCACCAATTTTGTTTCTTTTTTTCAGTCCACCACATTTACCCAGAAAAAGGACTGCCTTAGGTTCGATGGCTGTTAGCAAATCCATGATTGTTGCTGCAGTAGGACTTCCCATGCCGAAATTAATAATGGTTATTCCATCTGCTGTTGCAGACTGCATGGGCTTGTCTGTGCCTTTAATATCAACATTGTGCCATGTTGCAAACAGGTTTACATATTTACTGAAGTTTGTCAGTAAAATATAGGATCCGAACTCAGCCAGTGTCATACCTGTATACCTGGGGAGCCAGTTTTTGACAATTTCTTCTTTGCTGGTCATGTTACTTTTTCCAAACAAAATTACTGATTACTTTGCATCATGATTGATTTGGTATTTCCACAACCTGAATTCAGGATGAGAATATGGCAGGAACAGCGCCAGATTTTTGACATCATCCGAAAAAGGTGGGTGGCCCTGCAGCCAGAGGAATGGGTCAGACAAAACCTAATTCATTGGCTTATCAGGCACCATAAAATACAGCCAGCTTTTATCGCGGTCGAAAAAACAATCAGCATTCAGGGCAATTCATATCGTTTTGACTTATTGATTTATGACAAAGAACATTTGCCCTGGATGATCATTGAATGTAAAGCACCGGATATTATTTTAGATGACAAATCTCTCATGCAGGTTCTCAACTACCAGCAGATACTTCCTGTAAAGTACTGGATGATCGTAAACGGCATTGAATGCCATTTGGCAGAAAAAAAAGCTGGAAACCCAAATTGGATTTCCAGCTTTCCAGTATTTGATTTGTGAATAAACTTATGGGAATATACCAAGTTCTGAGTAGCTTGTTCCTACTTTATTGATCGCAACAACAAATGCTGCTGTTCTCATATCCTTTATTTCAGGATTTCCCATCCAGCAGTCGAGGATTTCATTGGTAGCCTTGATCATGGTGTCTTCTAATCCGCTTCTTACCAGGTCAATTTCATCCGGTCCGTGCACCAAAAGTTTCTTTTGGATATCAGTAACCGATTTTCCAGTCATTTCTTCGATCTGAGAAACAAGATTGGCGTTTTGATTTTCCATGAACCTTTTCTCTACTCGTCCGTAGCGGACATGACTGAGATTTTTAACCCACTCAAAATAGGAAACAGTTACACCTCCTGCATTCAGGTACATGTCTGGTATAACCA
>JBILSG010000049.1:0-10843 GCA_044372235.1 Chitinophagaceae bacterium | reverse complement strand
TAACCGAACCGCAGCGCTCGGATCTGAAAACATTTCAGGTTTCACTTTCCTGAACACCCCACAGAAAAAACCTTCCCCTGAAATTTTGTCGGGATAAAACCTGTAACCCGATGCCTCATGCTTATCAGAAAAGCTTTCCACAACCTGCCATGAGGAATCGAGTTCAAGCCTGACCGATTCAAAACCAAGTGAGACAAGGAAATCAAGGTTATCTTCATTTTCTGCTTTGGAAAAAGAACAGGTGGAATAAACGAGTATACCATCTTCATCCAGTAACAAAGCTGCATCAGAGAGTATTCTTCTTTGTCTTTGTGCACAAAAAGATACAGCATCAGTGCTCCATTCATTCAGGGCTGACGGATCCTTTCTGAACAACCCACTACCGCTGCATGGTGCATCAACCAATACAAAATCAAAAAAAGGTCCAAGCCTGGAAAAATCTGCCGCGTCGTTATTCGTCACAACTACATGTGAAGCCCCCCACTTGGTTATATTCTCCTGCAAAACCGATACCCGTGATGCAATCAGTTCATTGGCCACAACAAGTTTGAAATGCGGCAATGAAGCCAGCAAAGTTGATTTTCCACCCGGAGCTGCACATAAATCAAGCCCACGCAACCCCTTTCTATTGCCCAACACCTGCTCCACAGCGTGGCTGATAAACATGCTGGAAGCTTCCTGAACATAATAAGTACCTGCATGCAAGTGGGGATCAAGAGTAAATTGTGGCCTTTTTTCAAGGTACCAACCAGCTGAACACCAGGGTACCTGGTGAGTAACCAGTTCTCCAAAAACGGCATTGGCCTCTTTGTTTCTCAAAGGGTTCATTCTAACTGAAACAGGCACTGTTGCCTGCTGTGCAACAGCCATAGCTACCCTGTCGAAACCCGAACATGAACTTATTGAATCGAGGAAACATTCAAAGACTGCACTCATTTCAGTAAACTGAGTGCTTGAAGAATGGTAGCGTCAAATGCCATTAGCACCTCTGCAAGAACAGAAATCCTTTCCTGAGACTCCTTCCAGTTGTGCTCCTCTATGCCTTCCCTGACACCTGGCAAAGTTTTTACACCATAACCGGTATAAAATCCCGGTGCATAAATCTGATGCCTGTACCAGGGTCTCCTCGGAAGTCCTTTTTCACTTAAAAGTTTTTGTTCTGCCTGATACAAGATGGTATTGAACTTCGTAAGTTCATCGGTGCTTAATTTCTCGGCGTCCCTGATCCGGGATTTAAGCAGGATTGTAGTTTTACTGACTTTTGAAAGTGCATTTTCAAGCTGACTGAATTCCAGAAATGGCACGGATGCCTGTTCTACAGGAATAGCCATCTTTTTACGCGGATCTGCAGCAAGCTTATATACCCCATCCTTGATTAGCTTATTTTCCATTTCAGCATCCAGCCGCATCTGATCAAGCATCCCTTTAAGTTCAGTAAAGTATTCCTGTACGGTTCCAGTGAGGATATTGTAATCAAAAGGCAGTACATCTGCATTGGCCAAACGGAGCATAGCCCGACCGGCAGTCTGAGCCAGGGCCACGCCATACCTGAATCCGGGATCTTTGAATCGGGTGAAATGATCGTAAGAATCATAAATAGAATGGTACTCTCCACCATCCCCCTCACCTCCAAATCCAATATTGGCAGATGGTATACCCAGATGCTGAAAGAAAGGAGAATAATCCGAACCGGCTCCAAGTGCTCCTATTTTCATATACCTGTTACCGATCATTTTAGCCCGCGCATTCCGCTCTGCGGTTGCCATCCCTCTGGCATATCTTCTCTCCAAAACTGAAACTCCTGTTTGGGGATCAGTCACGGAACCTGCAACTTCATTGAAAAATCCCTCAAGGGCATGTGAACCGCCAATACCCAGATATCCCCTGCTGTTACCGTCTGAATTCAGGTATGCTACAGTCTTCTGCTGCAACTCAGCGGCATGGTCTTCAACCCATTCGGTTGAACCCAGCAAGGCGGGCTCTTCTCCATCCCATGCACAGAACACGATGGTTCTCCTGGGTCTGATACCCTGCGTGGCCAATACGCCTATTGCTCTTGCTTCGTCCATCTCAGCCACCATTCCACTGATTGGATCTGCGGCGCCATTATTCCAGCCATCATGGTGGTTACCGCGGATTACCCACTGATCCGGAAACTCCGTTCCTTTCATCTTGGCTATAACATTATAAAGGGGCACAATATCCCAATTGAATTGCAACTGAAGCCTGACTTTTTCAATACTGGGACCAACATGATAGGTTATGGGTAGTCCGCCCTTCCATGACTCAGGCACAACAGGACCTTTTAAAGCTTTAAGCAGCGGGAGTGCATCTTCGTAAGAAATAGGTAAAACAGGAATCTTCATGATTGTGGTAATCTCGCTGCGCTCAAGTCTCTTTGCACCTTTAACTGACCCGTATCCTGGTGTGCCGGGGTCGCCAGGATAAACGGGCATGTCCATTACTGAACCACGTTGTACACCCTGTGCAGGACGAAAAGGACCGTCAGGATAAACATCACCTGCCACATATCCGTCATCTTTGGGGTCTGAATAGATGATACAGCCAATTGCGCCATGCTCTGCGGCAACTTTTGGCTTGATACCGCGCCAGGAGCCCCCATACTTGGCAATGACAATCTTTCCCCTGACACTCACGCCCATTTTCTCCAGTTCTTCATAGTCTGCAGGTATCCCTCTGTTTACAAAAACCAATTCTGCAGTAACATCGCCATCAGCTGAATAGGCGTTATAGGTAGGAAGCTGCTGGTCTCGCTGACCTGAAGTGCGGTCTTCCTTTAAAATAGGTTCATCAAGCTTTGCTTTGAAGGGTTGCTTTCCAAGCAGTTCGAGATTTCTTGATTTTGGTGTCGGGAAAAGCACATGATATTCTGCGAGTTCAGTTTCATACCCCCATTGCCTGAAAAGGGAAGCCATATATTCTGCATTTGCCTTACCCTGTGCAGATCCGGCATGGTGTGGCTTACTGGTTAAAAACTGCATCCATTTATCCTGATCTCCTGCACTGAGCAACTGATCAAACTTCTTTTCAGTTTCAAGCTGCCTGGCAGCATGTTCCGCAGTAAATCCTGTTATCTTTTGTTGGGCAAATGCTGACGTACAGAAAAAAGCAATCAGGACATGGAGTAGTATTGACCTCATGGATATAATTTATATCCATAAAATTACACAAACATGTGGTCATGACATAATCAGATCAAACATTCCTGATCTCTGCCAGCAAATCCTGCAGTGCTTTTTTGGCATCACCAAAAAGCATAGATGTTTTGGGCTGAAAGAATAGCTGGTTCTCAATACCAGCATAGCCGGGTTTCATACTGCGTTTATTAACGATAACGTGTTTAGCTTCTTCAACTTCGAGAATGGGCATTCCATATATTGGTGATGCAGGATCTGATTTGGCAGCTGGATTAACCACGTCGTTGGCTCCAAGAATCAAAACCACATCAGTATTTTTGAATTCCTCATTAGCCTGCTCCATCTCCAATAACTTCTCATAGCTTACATCTGCTTCAGCAAGCAAGACATTCATATGACCTGGCATCCTTCCTGCAACGGGATGAATCGCATATTTCACTTCAACACCTTTCGCTTCAAGTGTCTTTTCCAGCTCGTGACAAACATGCTGAGCCTGAGCAACAGCAAGTCCGTAGCCTGGCACAATCATCACCTTGCTCGCATAGCTCATCACAACAGCTGCGTCGCTCAGCGTAACCTCCTTGTATGTTCCACCAACTGGACCTGATCCACCGCCGGCAACGGCTTTGTTTCCTCCGAAAGATCCAATCAACACGTTTTTGAGAGACCTGTTCATGGCATTGCACATCAGAATAGTAAGCAGAGTACCTGCTGCACCTACAAGTATACCGCCCGTGAGCATTACCTTATTGTCATAGAGAAAACCTCCACAAGCAGCAGCTACGCCGGTAAAAGAGTTGAGCAAAGAGATTACTACAGGCATATCTGCGCCTCCAATCGGCAATACAAAAAATATACCATAGAGGATGGAAAGTCCGACTATAACATAAAAGAAAAGCGGAGTCTCTTCCGGACTGGCAAGTAGCATGAAAGCTGCAAGTCCGAGATTCAATATCAGTATGACCAGGTTAATGATGTGCTGACCACCGAATGCAAAATCCTTGACTTTACCATTGAGCTTGCCCCAGGCAATCATACTTCCAGAAAAAGACACCGACCCAATGATGAGTCCGAGCAGAATAATCAACAAGGTAACCTTATCCAGCGAAGCAAAAAAAGTATACCCGCCAGCCGCATAGTTTTCTGGCGTGAACCCATGTATGAGGTGCCTGAATTCAACAATTGATATGAGGGCAGCACAGGCACCACCCATCCCATTAAACAAACTCACCATTTCTGGCATTGCAGTCATCTTAACGCGCTTGGCCATGAGCGTTCCTACCACTGTACCGATGAACAATGCTGCAAATATCCAGCCATAGTTACCAAGCTTTTCACCATCTTTCTCATAGAGGAATATGGTACCCAATATGGCTATTAACATACCTGCCGCAGCAAGCAGATTTCCTTTTCTGGCAGCGGCAGGATTAGCAAGCATCTTTAACCCAACGATAAAGGTAACAGACCCAATCAGGTAACACAAGGCGAGTAAATTCATTTCCATTGATTCAATATTTTAGGAAATCACTTTTTCTTTTTAAACATTTCCAGCATCCGGTCAGTTACAACAAAACCACCAACTACGTTAAGTGTACCCAGAATAACTGCATGAAATCCAAGTACAAGGGCTGGTATATTGTCGCTTTCAGCCTGTCCCATCACAATGATGGCACCTATAATGACAACACCATGAATAGCATTGGCACCACTCATCAGGGGTGTATGCAGCACACTGGGAACCCTGCCAATCACTTCAATGCCAACAAAAACCATCAGAATAACGATATAAGCCATTTGTTGATGATCAGCTATCCATTGTAAGACCTGTTCCATATTTAGTATTTTGTAAGATCAATTAAGCTTGTACAACTGCCCTTGCCCCTTTCACCAGATCATCATCCACATCCAGATTCAGTGTACCATCTTTTGTTATGATTAATTGCAGAAAATTCAGTATATTCTTTCCGTAAAGCTTACTGGCATCAGATGGCATGGTAGCCGGCAGGTTACTGTCTCCTATTACCGTTACGCCATTGTAATGGATGGTATCTCTATCTTTGGTGACAGGAGTATTCCCGCCTGTTGATGCTGCAAGATCTACGATTACGCTACCCCTGCGCATTGTTTTCAACATCTCATCTGTTACAAGGATCGGAGCCTTTCTGCCAGGAATCTGAGCAGTGGTGATGACGATATCTGCCTTTGCAATACTTTCAGCAATTTTGGCTTGCTGATTGCGCTTATACTCTTCCGATTGCTCTACAGCATAACCTCCTGCAGCTGAGGCATCAGCAGCACCAGTCACCTCAATGAATTTAGCTCCTAAGCTTTGAACTTCTTCCTTTACAGCTGGTCGTGTATCGAATACTTCAACCACTGAACCCAACCTTTTTGCTGTAGCAATGGCCTGGAGTCCTGCCACGCCTGCACCGAGTATCAAAACTTTTGCCGGCGCTATGCTTCCTGCAGCTGTCATGAACATGGGAAAGTACCTTCCGTATGCATTGGCTGCAGTGAGTACTGCCTTGTAACCCGCAATATTTGCCTGGCTGGATAATATATCCATACTCTGGGCTCGGGTAGTTCTTGGCAATAATTCCATGCTAAATACAACGGCACCCTGACTATCCCAGCTTTTGATTCTTTCAGCTTCAAACCTGGCCTGATACATGCCAATCAACACAACACCCTTCCTGATGGAAACAGTTGGTGCATGGATTGACAATACCACATCAGCCTGAGCTGCAATTTCTGCTGCTGACTTTATTTCAGCGCCAACAGCACGGTAATCATCATCAGAGCAAAAGGCATTCTGACCTGCTCCGGATTCGATCCATACCTGAATATTTTTCTTGATAAGCTGTGCAGCGCCATCTGCGATAAGGGAAACCCTTGTTTCGGGGGCAACTTCTTTTAAAACACCGACGATCATGGGGCTTGTTTGAGATTGCAAAACTAATCAAATAAAATAAGCAATGATTGAATAACTTTTAAAATCGTATGGCGAATTCCTGCTTTTCTTTGAATTCTTTTCTAAAAAAAACCAAGCCAATAAAAAACAAATCAACAGTACAGGTAACTTGTTTGTTTTTTTTGATTTCTTTCCATGCCAACTCCATTTCGTTACTCCAGTGAATATCATCAAAAACAAAGATGTCTTCCTCGCCGGCGTAAGCGCATGCCTGGATAAAGTAATCCATAGTAGGTGCATACCGGTGATTCCCGTCAAAAAAAATCAGTTTCCGGCCCTGCATCTGGGGCAGTATATCAGGCAGGACTGTTCCAAAATCTCCGCACCGGACTGCTATATTTCCAAACCCTTCAGCTGAAAACATCTCTTCAGACTTCTGCGCAATAGCAGGAGCCCCTTCTATGGTAATTACACCGTTTAGCGGTTTTGCCAGTGCAAGGTACCTTGTGGTCAATCCGAGTGATGTTCCAAGCTCAAGAACATGATCGACATGAAAATACCGGATCATCCTATAAAGGAGACGGGCGAAGCGTGATGGTTTTGCCGCATATTTTGTAATTGAAGACACTTGCCTGAATGCTCCATCAACCTTTACTGAACCGGCGCCGAGGTCTGAAACCTGAATGCTTTCATTTGATTTCTCCAGCTGCCTGCGAACAGTTTCAACCTTATCAAACCCGGCTTTATCCGCTACTCTTCCTCTTAATACGTTAACCACAAAATCAAAGACAAAGGGAGAATGGATGCCATGTCCCCTGCCATTTGAGGCTGTCAGCCAGTATCTTAAAAATCTGTATGCAAGTTCTGCTCTGGAAAACATGGGCTATACCTCCGGATTTACCCTTTCCCATACCTCAAATGTATAATCAATGGCATGTTTATCATCTGCAGCAAAAAAAGCATGTTGCTTCCTGAAAAAATCAGACTCAGGAAGTTCAAAAAAAGTGTCCGCCTCAGGAAAAACGGCATGCACCCTGGTAAGGTAGATGGAGTCTGCATGCGGTATTGACATGGTATAAATTTCTCCTCCACCTATTACAAAAACTTCGTTACAATCTGCTTCGGATGCAGCAGCAAGTGCCGATTCAAGGCTCCCAGCAATCTTTAGCGTAGGCGTTGGCGAAAATAATGAACTATCCCTGGTGATCACTATGTTCATTCTTCCCGGTAAGGGTTTATAACCCAGTGAAGCAAATGTTTTTCTGCCCATGATCACCACCATCCCCCAGGTGAGGTTTTTGAAAAACTTCATATCATTGGGCAATTTCCAGAGGAGCCTGTTGTCGGCGCCAATGGCATTGTCTTCTCCGGCTGCAACAACGAGTGAAACTTGCATAATATTTGTTTATACTGCCACAGGGGCTTTGATGGCTTCATGAGACTGGTACCCATCAAGCATAAAGTCAGCATAACTGAATCCAAAAATATCTTTTACTTCAGGATTAATGCGCATGGTGGGCAAAGCAAAAGGCTGACGGGTCAGTTGCAGTCGTGCCTGATCAAAATGATTGTTATACAGGTGTACATCACCGAAAGTATGTACAAAATCACCAGGAGTGAGGCCGCAAACCTGCGCTATCATCAAGGTGAGTAATGCATAGGATGCTATGTTGAACGGAACGCCAAGAAAAACATCTGCTGAACGCTGATAAAGCTGGCAAGAAAGTTTACCGTCTGCCACATAGAACTGAAAAAGCGTATGGCAAGGCATTAGGGCCATCTGCGATAATTCCCCAACATTCCAGGCACTTACAATGAGTCTGCGGCTGTCTGGTGTTTTCCTGATTTGTTCAATGAGGTCTGTTATCTGATCATGCACCGATCCATCCGCTCCTGTCCACGACCTCCATTGCTTACCGTAAACTGGTCCGAGCTCACCTTGCTCATTAGCCCACTCATCCCATATTCGTACACCGTTTTCCCGGAGGTAACGAATGTTTGTTTCACCTTTCAGAAACCATAACAATTCATGAATGATGCTTTTCAGGTGGAGCTTTTTGGTTGTTACCATTGGAAAACCTTCAGCAAGATCAAAACGCATCTGATATCCAAAAACGCTTCGCGTGCCGGTTCCGGTCCTGTCGCTTTTGTCAGTCCCGCTATCCATGATATGCTTAACCAGATCAAGGTACTGCTGCATATTGCCTATTTAATTACTTCTTCAATTACATTTCCCACATTACCACTTGGCATCTGGATTTTAAGCAAAGCTGCAACTGTTCCTGCAATATCACTCATGTAAACCTTTCGGTGCGAAATACCATTCTTGATACCCCACCCCATCCACAAAAGCGGAATATGGGAGTCGTAAGGATACATGGAACCATGGGTGGTTCCCATTGGCGTGGAGCCGAAGAAATACCCCGGCTTATAAACAACCTGAACATCGCCAGCCAGTTTGTGGTTGAATCCTTTCAGGAACATTTCTTTGAACTCTGCAGGCATGTTCACAGCACTAATCGTTTCATTGTCAAAAGCAAACTGCACATCCGGCTCTTTCATCAATTCCTGAATGAAATACCTTTTCACAGTAGAAAAATCAACTCCAACTGAATCAATATGGCCACGGTCAAGGTACACCTGATAATTGGCATTTGCTTCAACCAGGCGCTTGAGACCAAACTTCAACATGGTATTCGTTTCTGCTTTTTTGCTTGCCTTCATCCCTAGTGCAGGAATCTGATGAGCTTGCATGAATGCTGGATTATGCGCTACGCCATGATCGGCAGTAAGGAAAAAAGTATAATTGCCTTTACCTACTTTTTTATCCAGGTATTCCAGAAATGCCCCAAGTTCTTTGTCGAGCTTCAGGTAGGTATCTTCAATCTCTACTGAATTGGGACCAAATGCATGTCCGATATAGTCAGGTGATGAAAGGCTTATTGCCAGAAAATCGGGGATACTATCTGCGCCCATACCTTCAGCTTCAACCGCAGCCTTCGAAAAGGCAAGCGTCAGTGTGTTACCCCAGGGTGTAGAAGCAATAGCCCCATAGCTCTTGCCAACATTACCATCGAGTTTTCGTGGAAATGGGTTTTTGGCATACGATGGGTGGTTGTTATCACTTTGGGTGTATTGGTCCATTGGCTGGCTGAGGTTCCAGTTAAGCTGGTAAAGCGAGTCAACCACTTTTCGTTTATTAAAAGCATCAGCCCAGGGCATCAGCGAAGGCATGTACCAGGTACTGGAAACAAAATTACCCGAGGCTGCATCATACCAGTAAGCGGCGTCTCCAGCATGTCCTGCAGGCAAAATACTACCACGATCCTTAATGGCCACGCCAATGACCTTGGATCGAAAATTTGTTGCCAGCTCAAGTTCGTCGGTCACTGTAGTTGTCATCAGGTTTTTGGGAGACATAGGTTCTTTGCTTGGATTCCCTCCAACAATTTTAACCGAATCATCCTCTACACAATATACCTGACGCTTCAGGCTGCGGTCATACCATTCATTTCCCATAATGCCATTCACCGCTGGAACTGATCCCGTATAAACACAGGCATGACCAGCAGCAGTAACGGTCTGGGCATAAGGAATATGTGCATTCTCATTGGAGAATCCCTCTCTCAATATCCGTTTAAATCCATTTTCACCATACTTTGCCTTGTACCTGTAAATAAAATCCCAGCGCATCTGATCTACCATTACCCCCACAACAAGCTTAGGGGAGCTGGCCACTTTTTGAACCTTCTGTGCAGACAGTTGTCCGGCTGAAATGAGGCATAAAAAAATAATGAAAAATAGCTTTTGCATAACGACGATTATGATACAAATGTACCAAAAAAATAAAGGGTTTAAAGACTAAGAAGATGATCAAAATGAAAAGAATGACCATATCTATCAAAGCTCGTTTTCTCAGGTGCTCATAAATAATTAACTTTGCTCACATCAAAAATTAAATTTTTGCAACAATGGCAGACATTTTTGAAAGACTGATTAAAAATTATGGTCCCCTTGGTCAACACCGTGAAAGAGCACATGGATATTTCGCATTTCCAAAACTTGAGGGAGAAATTGGAAGCAGGATGAACTTCAGGGGAAAGGAAAAAATAGTATGGAGTCTGAATAATTACCTCGGATTGGCAAACCATCCGGAAGTCAGAAAGACCGATGCCGATGCGGCAGCCGAGTATGGATTGGCCTCTCCCATGGGAGCCAGAATGATGAGCGGCAACACCAATCACCACGAAGAACTTGAAAGGCAGTTGGCTGCTTTTGAAATGAAGGAAGATGCTATTTTGCTGAATTTCGGATACCAGGGAATTCTCAGCCTGATTGATGCAATTTGTTCCCGCCACGATGTAATTGTATATGATTCAGAATGCCATGCCTGTATCATCGATGGATTGAGGCTGCACCAGGGCCACCGGTTTGTGTTTAAACACAATGACCTTGCCGATTGCGAAAAACAACTTCAACGCGCAACAGCGCTCATTGATAAACAAAATACCGGTGGTATCCTACTGATTACTGAGGGTGTTTTTGGGATGGCTGGAGATCAGGGAAAATTGCAGGAAATTGTTGCATTTAAAAAAAGCTATCAATTCAGATTACTTGTTGATGATGCGCATGGATTTGGCACATTGGGCAAAACAGGCGCGGGAGCAGGAGAAGAGCAAGGCGTTCAGGATGAGATTGATCTTTATTTCTCAACCTTTGCCAAGTCGATGGCATCAATAGGTGCATTCATTGCTGGTCCTAAAAGCATAATTGA
>JBILSG010000324.1:0-3298 GCA_044372235.1 Chitinophagaceae bacterium | reverse complement strand
CAGGTTGGGGCATGCCCTTTGTGGAATTCTGGAATGACCAGGTTCAGGTTGCCTCAACTGAACAGGTAGTACTCATCGATCACGATAGCCTGTCTATGGCGGTTTACGGGAAAATTGGTGTGGAGCCGTCGAAGTTGCTTTTTCTTCATTTGCAGCCTGGGGAACATCCCAACTATCCTGCAGGTAAAGAAGATAATACGCATTTCAATGAATTGGGAGCAAGGCTTATGCCTCAGCTTGTCTTGCAGGAAATCAGATTAAAAATACCTGAACTGGCAAATTATATTTACTCACAACAGAACAGTAAATCATAGAAAATATTTTTGGAACATGAAATCCGAAAAATCAAATCTTCAAATGAAAAAAATCATATCAATTACAGGCGCTGTCTGTGTCTTGCTTGCAACATCAGTAACTGGACAACACAATCCCTTAAGACTTAAGTCTCAGGTGTTTAAAAACGATATGGTCTCTATTGCTGTAAATGATGCCCAAGGTGATGGGTTGAGTTCAAATACTACAGCAATACAACAAACAATAGACAAACTTGCTGCTTCATATGCATTTTCTGCAAAACCACTCAGTCAGCAGATGTCTGAAACAGCAATGCGGTTATGGCCTGATTCTTTCCTTCTTGCAGGAGATCAACAAGCCAAATGGCGGTACGATCAAGGGGTAATATTAAAGGGTATGGACGACGTTTGGAACCTGACCGGAGAACGTAAATGGTTTTCCTATATCCAGCATTCGATGGACCATTATGTAGCTGAAGATGGTTCAATCAAAGGATACAAAAAGGATGAGTACAACATCGACCATGTCAATAATGGTAAAGTATTGCTGATGTTGTATCAGGTGACAGGCAAAGAAAAGTACAAAAAAGCAATACAGTTGCTGCGCAATCAGCTGCTCACTCATCCCCGAACAAAAGAGGGTGGTTTCTGGCATAAGAATATTTATCCGCATCAGATGTGGTTGGATGGTTTGTACATGGCACAACCCTTTATGGCTGAATATGCCAAAGTATTTGGTGAGAATCAGATTTATGATGATATCATTTTGCAGTTTAGGTTGATGGAGAAAAATGCCAGAGACCCGAAGACAGGCTTGCTTTATCATGGCTGGGATGAAAGTCGACAGCAGCTTTGGGCAAATAAACAGACCGGCGTTTCACCACATTTCTGGGGTAGAAGTCTGGGTTGGTTTGGTATGGCTTTGGTTGATGTGCTGGAGCATTTTCCAGTAAATCATCCGGGAAGAAAAGAATTAATTGGAATCCTGAACAGGTTTACTGAAGCTGTTTTGAAGGTGCAAGACCCGGAAACAGGATTGTGGTATGATATTGTAGACATAAAAAGTCGTAAACCTAACTATCCGGAAGCTTCAGGATCCAGTATGCTCACCTACACCATCGCCCGTGCCAGCAGACTGGGGTATATACCTTCACACCATTATACATATGCTGAGAAAGCCTATGCCGGCATCAAGAAACATTTTTTGCTAGATTCAGCAGGAAGTATTTACCTGAAGGGTACGGTAACAGTATCCGGACTCGGCGGGAAACCCTACCGTGATGGCAGCTTTGCGTATTACATGTCTGAACCCGTCATCAACAATGATCCAAAAGGAATGGGTGCATTTATTTTGTGTGCCGCTGAAATGGAAATGGGGGAAAAACGAAAAATGGCTTCCGGCAAGAAGGTATATCTTGATAACTACTTCAACAATGAATGGCGGGTGGGACCATCAGGCAAACAGGAAAAATGGCATTATGTCTGGGATGAACGCGACAATGGCGGATATTCCATGCTGGGGAAAATCTTTCAGCAATATGGTGCTGAAACTGTGCTTTCCTCTTCAAGGCCTACAGCCTCTGTGTTGAAGGATGCCAGTATCTATATCATGGTTGATCCTGATACCCACAAGGAAACTGCCTCTCCCAATTTCATGAATATAACAGATGCTTCAGCAATTCGAGATTGGGTTGCTGCCGGCGGAGTACTTGTGCTTTTGGGAAATGATTCCTCCAATAATGAGATCAGGCAATTCAATACGCTGTCTAAAATGTTTGGTATTGAATTCAATGAGGTTTTGTTCAATCCCGTTCTGAAAGACCAATTTGAGATGGGGTCTGTAATCACTCCAGATGGCTCATCCATTTTTGGCAACAGTAAAAAGCTCTTTATCAAGGAACTGAGTACCTTGAAGCTAACTCCACCGGCCTTGGAAATCGCTTCCAAAGACGGTCAGTCAATCATGGCTGTTAGTACCTTGGGCAAAGGAAAAGTTTTTGCTTTGGGTGATCCTTGGATTTATAATGAATATTTGGATGGGAGAAGATTGCCCGGTGATTTTGAGAATTTTCCTGCTGCAGTCAAGTTGGTATCCTGGATATTGGAGCAGACCAGAAACAAATGATTTGCAATAAAGCTTTTTGAAAAGCAGAGATGATGAAAAATTTGAATAAGGATTTGATAGCCACAATTGAAGCGAAAGAGAACCTGTTCTTGCCAGGAGCGGACCAGTTTTTCTTGCCTGAGAAAGTGCTGCAGTTTGGAACTGGTGTGCTTTTAAGAGGGCTCCCAGATCAATATATCCAGGATGCCAACAACAAAGGGTTGTTTAATGGACGGATTGTGGTGGTGAAATCAACGGCTAGTGCAGGAATGGAAGAATTTAATGAGCAGGACTGTCTTTACACGGTTTGGTTTAGGGGTATTCGTGAAGGGCAACTCGTTGAAGAGTTCAGGATCAATAACAGCATAAGTAGGGTATTGTCGGCAGGAAGTGATTGGAGTCAGGTATTGAGCCTGTCTACTTCAGAAGATCTAGAGATTGTTACATCAAATACAACTGAAGTAGGGATGATTTATCAGGAAGAACTGATTCTTGAAAATATCCCGCAGTCTTTCCCCGGACGATTATTGAAGATATTGTACACCAGATTTTTGCATTTTAAAGGTGATAAATCAAAGGGACTGGTTATCATTCCGGCTGAATTGATTGAGCACAATGCAGATGTATTGAAAGAGGTATTGCTGCGGCTGAGTACATTCAATAATTTATCAGCTGAGTTTGAAGACTGGCTATTGCATGCAAATTTTTTCTGTAATACACTTGTAGATAGGATTGTTCCAGGAAAACTCAATGTCGCAGACCAACAAAAGGCCGAAGCGTTTTTAGGATACAGTGATAAGCTTATGATTATGGCAGAACCCTTTGGCCTTTGGGCTATCGAATCTGCCGAGCCGCGGGTAATGGATGTGCTTTCATTTTGTGATGATGCAGCAGGTTGCAA
>JBILSG010000048.1:0-10876 GCA_044372235.1 Chitinophagaceae bacterium | reverse complement strand
GCTGCACAAGCACAGGGTATGGATTTATGGGTAATTGAAAATCAGGCAGAAAACGACTCGGTTTATAATTTGTTGCCATATGCAGAAAATGGTTTGGTGAATTATTGGATTGGATTGTATCAAGACAGGAACAGTCCGTCTTACAATGAACCAGTGGGTGGCTGGAAATGGGTTGATGGATCTGTATTGTCGTTTTCAAATTGGTTAGGAGGTGAGCCTAATAATACTTCTGGTTTCGCTCCTTATTGGGAAGATTATGGTATTATGTGGACTGTTCCGTTTCATGGAAAATGGAATGATTATTATAGTGAAACACAAGATCCTGCTATTCTTAGTTCATTTAAGACATTGGCTATTGCTGAAAAGCCAAGGACAAAATATCTTTGGTCAACTGGGGATACCACTTCCAGTATTCATGTAACGCCAACTGCGGATACTGACTATTTGCTTACTATCAATGAAAATGGACTGACACTCAGTGACACCATTGCCATAAAAGTAGTTGATCCCTTAATATTTAATCCTTTTGCTGATACCATATCCGTATGCTCGGACTCAATCTTACTTGATGTTGGAAATTCCTTTTCATCAATACTTTGGAATACCGGGGATACTGTTTCCAGTATAGTATCTAAACAAAGTGGTCAATATATAGTATCAGTTACAAATGCTAATGGGTGTAATGCATCCGATACATTATTTTTAAGTTTAGTTCAAGCTAAAATCAGTTCGACTGATACGGCAATTTGTAAAGGGGATTCATTAACGATTACATCTAACTTGTTACCGGCATTTACGAGTGTTGAATCATTTCCAAATTCATTACAGACCGGTATTTTAGGATTATATCCATTTAATGGCAATGCAAATAACCAGTTTGGAAAGTCATTAAATGGAAATGTAAGTGGTGCGACTTTAACAACAGATAGATTTGGACTTCCAAATTCTGCTTATCATTTTAATGGAAACTCATATATAGATTTAGGTTCGATACCTGAATATTCTATTGGTAATGGCTCATTAACCACCAGTTCTTGGTTTAAGTCTGATTTTTCGCATGTTGGAAATATTATAAGATATGATAATGGTAATACTTCTGGAGGATGGGGTATTCTTTCCATTAATAGTAATCCCAATTATTTGACCTTATGGGGTATGTCATTTGGATTCGGAAGGGGTCAAGTGCCTGTTCTTTTGACTACTGTTTCAAATAATGAATGGCATCATGTTGTTCATGTAATTGATGCAGCTAATTCAAAAACAAAGCTTTATATCGATGGTAATCTAGTAGATACTTATCAGGGTTATAATGAAAATGTCATAGGGTTTGAAAATACAAAACTTTATATAGGGTCATTGGATGGTGGTGTAGAGAATTGGAATGGCGATATCGATGATGTAGTTATTTACAATCGAGCATTAAGCGATAGTGAAGTTTTGGATTTGTATAAATTTACTCCACCTAGTTTTCAAAAAGTTATTTGGTCAACAGGAGATACCACGTCGAGGATAACAGTTCGTCCGAATGAAACAACAACTTATACCTTAACCGTCACCGATGGGGTAACAACGTGTACGGATCAAATGACGGTTACCGTAAATCAGGTAGATAATTCAGTAACTTCCTTGGATACAACTTCAATTTGCATTGGGGAGTCATGTAGGTTGCAGGCTGGCGAAGGCATTGCCTATGTATGGTTTAAAAATAATGTGGTAATCAACGATGTCACATCAAGAATCTTTGCCGCAAATACAGCAGGTTCATATAGGGTTATCGTAACAAATGCATCTGGTTGTTCTGATACGAGTGCAGCAATAAATATTACCGAACGGGCACTTCCTTTGTCAGGAACAATTTCAAGTCAGCATCCTTCTGTTTGTTCCGGAACTAATAGTACCCAGCTTACTTTATCAGGTGAGCTTGGTTCAATACGATGGCAGTCATCAACTGATAGTTTACAGTTTACGGACATTCCTGATGAAACAGGAAATGTCTATACAGCCACCAACCTCACCTCAACAAGGTATAATAGGGTCATTACCACCACCAGTTGCGGATCAGATACGAGTGCTGTGCAGACGGTTGTGGTCAATCCGACTCCTGTTGTTTCCTTCACGGTGAACAACGCAACACAGCCACTGAATGATAATCTTTTTGTCTTTACCAATACAACATCAGTTACTGCCGGGGACACCTACTTGTGGGATATGGGAAATGGATTTTACTCTGCATCAAAGCATGTTACATTCATTTATCCTGATTCTGGTCGATATACAGTTTCTCTGTCTGTAGTATCCGCCTTGGGCTGCGAGTCGTCAGCACAGCAGGATGTACTGGTGGTGGATCTGCCAGAAGCGGGGGTAATGAGTGGCTCAGCCGAGGTTTGTGGTCCTGTCAATAGCAATACCCTTAGCGTTACGGGTTCATCAGGTACACTGCAATGGCAGCAGAGTGCAAACAACATTTCCTTCAGTAATATTAACAATGCTACATTGTCAAGTTATACAGCTATTAATCTAACTGCGACGACTTACTTCAGGGTTATTGCCAGCAAGAACGGATTGTTTGATACCTCTGCTGTTGCTACGATTACGGTCAATCCGAAGCCAACGGTAAGCTTCACGGTGAATAATACAAGCCAAGTGCTGACAGGTAATTCCTTTGTATTTACGAACACTTCAACGGGAGGCAACACTTACCTGTGGAGGTTTGGTAATGGAGCTTCAGCAACCACCTTAAATGCCACCTATAGTTATGCTGCAGCAGGCAGCTATGTGGTGAGGTTGGTTGTGACATCAGCTGCAGGATGCCAGGACAGTACCTCCACAACGGTAACGGTTACACCACCACCGCCACCTGTTGCGGGACAGATCAGTGGTTCAGCTTCTGTTTGTGGTGCTGTTAACAGCAATACCCTCAGTGTTACGGGTTCATCAGGCACATTGCAATGGCAGCAGAGTACAAACAACATATCCTTCAGTAATATCAACAGTGCAACCTCTTCAAGCTATACGGCAACGAACCTGTCTGCAACGACTTACTTTAGGGTGATTGCAAGCCGGGACGGGTTAACCGACACCTCTGGTGTTGCTACAATTACAGTCAATCCTAAGCCAACGGTAAGCTTCACGGTGAACAATGCAACCCAGGTATTGACAGGCAATTCCTTTGTGTTTACGAATACCTCAACGGGAGGCAGTACTAACTTGTGGAGGTTTGGCAATGGGGCTACGGCAACTACCCAGAATGCAACCTATAGTTATGCTGCAGTAGGCAGCTATGTGGTGAGGTTGGTTGTGACATCAGCTGCGGGATGCCAGGATAGTACCTCTACAACTGTAACGGTGACAGCACCTCCTCCGCCACCTGTTGCTGCGGGAAATTTATATGCTTCAGGCACAACCTGTGCACAGTTCAATGGGGGATCAGCTAATGCATTAACACAGTTGTGTTATACAGTGAGGACTATACCGGCTAGTCGCCGCAGCCCTGCAGTTACCAGTGTTAGTTCAGTGACTCCTGCTAGCTTCATGTACTATGTAAAGGTGATTGCACCATCAGCCAGCTTTACGGTGAATATCAGTCAGACTGTTTCCAGAACCGGGTTTAGGTTGTTTACGGTAAATACAGGAGGCTCCGTGGTGAGTGGCGACAATTGCGCACGGGTAACCTCGGTGAGCAGTCCATCTACCGGACAGGCCAGGGCGAGTATTACACGGGCTACTGTTGGCAGGACGTATATCATCGGTGTGCGGTATGATACGAGGTCATTGGTGGGTTATACGACCAATGGAACCTTGAGTGCCAACTATACCTTCGTTTCAAGAATCGGCAACACCACTGTTTCCAACAGCACCAGTACAGTGACGTTGTATTCCAACAATTGTGTGGGCGTTGCGGGTGGTCAGTTGGCGAGGATGCCAGAGTTGGGAGGCCTGCCGGGAGCATCAGCTGGCGTGGACAAGACGGGCAGCGAGGCAATACTGCAAATCAGAGTGTATCCTAACCCATCGAATAACAGGTTCAATGTGTTGATTGAGGGTAGTGACAGACAGACGAAAGGTGTGTTGCGGATAATGAATGCACAGGGCCAGGTGATTGAGGAGATCAAGGATGTGAAACCCGGTACGGAGCTGCAATTGGGCGTAAAGTATACATCTGGCACCTACACGGCGGTCTTCATCCAAGGCAATCAAGTGACGAGACAGAGGATGGTGAAGTATTGACCCCATTCAATAAATAACCCTGCCATTCAATAATGCTACGGAGATTTCTCAGGAAAATTTCGTAGCATTATACGTTTGGGCAAATACCCGGACAACAAACCAAAACTACTTTTCATGAATAGGCTGCTTTACCATGCTGCCCTTATAGCCCTATTATTGTTGGCTCACATACCGGCATCAGCTCAAATATGCCGGAAAGACCAGCTGCCTGCCAAATACCAACAATCACTCTTGGCTTGGTACCCCTTCTGCAACAATACCCTTGATGCCAGCGGCAACGGGAACCATGGCACAGTATCGGGCAATACTTCCCCAGCAGGCGACCGCTACCTGCGGCCCAATACGGCATGGTATTTTTCAGGCGACAAATGTGAGTCGCGCATGGATGCAGAAATCAAAGGATTAGATACGTTGAACAAACTCTCCCTTAGCTTTTGGATCAAAAGGGAAGGGAATGGTTGCGAAAACCCCCGCATATTTGAATTTTGGCCGGGTTCTGATGCACCCGGACATTGTGTTACCTATATGCGCAATGGTGAAAATAAATTTGGTTTCCAACACCGCACGTCAACCAACTACCTGATTAGCAAGGAGTTTGCCTTCCCCAAAGATGATTGGATGTTTTTCTCCTACACGAATGACGGGGTCTTTGCGCGTTTCTATATCAACTGCATCATCATTGACTCCGTGCCCACACAAGGCAAACCGATACTTGCCAAAAACGTTTCCTTCGGGCGTATGAACCATCCTCTTTATGATGCTTTCAATGGTAAGATGGATGAAATCATGATCCATGGTTTGTGTTTTGATGCAGGAGGACTGGGTGGCTTGTACGGGCTCTGTGATGACCCTGCAAAACCTTTCAACGTATTCCCCGACACCACCCGCTTTTGCAATGGAACACCCTTGTTGGATGCTGGTCCGGATGCGGAAGCCTATGTCTGGAGCACGAATGCAACAACCCGCACAATTTTACCCAAAGCAAGTGGGTGGTATAATGTGATGGTATCCAAAGGGTATGGGTGTGACCTGTACGATACCACCTATGCGCTGCTTTTGAAGGCGGATATCAAACAAAAGGATACCGCTATCTGCAAAGGTACTTCGCTGCGGCTCAATATCGACAGTCTTTTTCCTGTTTTAGCAGGAAACACACTTCCTAAAATTACTGCGCGGTGGTCGACGGGCCAAACGGGTTACGCCATCACCGTCAACCCCCAACAAACCACTACCATCTTTGTCAACGTCACTGATGGTGTGATGAGTTGCATAGATACTATACGTATTGTTGTGATTGATCCCGGAAGTAACAATCCACTCAAAGACCAATTGAACATCTGCGAAGGGAATACCGGTACGCTCGATGCGGGTCTGGGTTTCACCAGCTATCTTTGGAATACAGGAGCTAAAACACAGACAATCAAAGTCAAAATTCCTGGCCTCTACAAAGTGTCTGCCAGCATCGATGGTGGTTGTCTGGTTAGCGACAGCATCCTTGTAGGTTACCTGCCTCCCGACAGTTGCAGGGCGCTTTTTGTCGACATTACCAAGGCATCGGCATTGGATAATTTTCAGCATGTAATGCAGGTGTTGGATGCTGATAATGATTTTGATGATGACCTGTTGGTGCATAACAATTGGCCATCTGCCAGTGCTGCACTTCCCTCATTGGGCGGATACAAATTGCTCAAAAACAATGGTGGCGGCAGTTTCACGGAATTTCCTTCGAATGGAGGATTGGCATTTACCCATGTTTTGTATAATGCCACCAATGCCGATCTCGATAACAACGGCTTCCAGGATCTCGTATTTTTTGGTGCCGACAGTCTGTCCATATTCCGAAACGCCAACGCCAGCTTCACGGATATGACCATCAAAGCTGGTTTCGGAAACAAGACCATTTCAGGAAGACTTAATCTGGCAAAAGATGCAATACAGGCCAAGATGTTTGCCGATGTAAACCAGGATGGTTTGCTCGATCTTGTTGCCGTTGCTGCTGATGGCACCGGTTCAAAAGTGTACGGATTGATTTCCAAATTGGATTGTGAAACAGGCTTTGTCAAATTCGACAGCACCGCTGTGTTGGTCACTTCTGCCATCAGGTTGGGAGGAATCAATTTTGCTGACCTCGACAATGACTTTGACATGGACATGCTGCTCTTGGAATATCCTAACTCCAACCAATACCAAACCCAGAACTACAAAGTCCATTTTAATAATGGCAAAGGTATTTTTGCTTTGAATTCCGGAACAGGCATCAATGCAGGAAGAGTGGGTGCATTTGGGGTTTCAGGGGATTTCAACAATGATGGCAGGGCCGATGTGGTATCGGCGCCATCCGATTGCTGTGTAGGCGGAAACCCCATCGGCATCTGGTTTTCAGCACCAGCGTTCCCTTATGTGATGAATCAAACGGCCGCACCCAGGGTTGGTAATCCGTATTACGGCGGGACTACTCCATTCGATTTCAACCTTGATGGCATGGAAGATATCCTTTGGAGAAATCTGGCTGCCACCGGCGGTACGCAAGGGGCAAAGGTTCAGCTTCACCTGAACAATGCAGACAATACCTTTACCGAATCTGCGGCCCGCTTCAATATTAATTATGGCGCCACTGGTAATTGTTGTCCGATCACTGTTGCAACACAAACTTCATTGCTTGACTACAACGCAGATGGCAAAATGGATCTCTTTATTGAGTCCAATGCCTGGGCTACCAACACAGCATCCCAGCAGGGCCGGTGGCTCTTGCGTAATTCCATCACCAGGAATCACATCAATATCCGGCTGCAAGCTTGCGCTGGCGCACGGGATGGAACGGGAGCGAGAATTCGTTATAAAGCGGATGGAGAATGGTACAATAAGCTTGTCAATTACAGCAGCAATCAGGCTGAACCTTTGGCAGATTATATCACGCTTGGCTTAGGTGAAGCTGCAACTGTCGATTCCATCGAAGTGATGTGGGTTGGTGGTGCCAGGACCTACCTGTTGAACCAAGCTGCGAACCGCAACATCACTATCAATGAAAATGCCAATTGTCCGCGCTCCATCCCCAAACCGCTTGTATTATCCCTCACCGTAGCTGCCAACAAGCCCAGCATATGCGTAGGTGAAGAGTTGGTCTTGACAGCCAATCCTGTTAATGGTGGAGATAACCCTGCCATTGTCTGGCGCCTCAACGGGAACAATACCGGCACAACAGGCAACACTTTCAAATCTAAAGGATTCAAGAACAATGATGTGGTTACGGCTATACTCACCAACACTTCATCTTGTGTATCGAATACCACAGCGACTTCCAATGCCGTGGCAATCAAAGTGGATATCTGTGTGGATGATGTATATGTCCCCAACACCTTTACTCCCAATGGCGATGGCAAAAATGATGTGTTAAAAGTCTTTGGCACCTATCAGCAAAGCACCCTCAGTGTGTATAACCAATGGGGACAATTGCTATTCACCGGAGATGGATCTATTGGCTGGGATGGTCGCCACAAGGGGGTTATGCAACCCAACGGCACTTATGTGTATGTGGCGGAAGTGGTGGTGACAGGGCAACGGACAGTCACCAAAAAAGGCAATGTTAACCTCATCAGGTGATGACAAACAAAACAGGCATGAAAAGGTCGATTATATATAGATTGATATTGATGCTGATGACCGCTGGTATTTTCCAGGGAGCCATCGCTCAGATCGATCCCCATTTTTCGCAATACTACGTATATCCATCCTACCTCAATCCTGCGCTGACAGGGGCTTTTGCAGGCCAATACCGTGTTGCGGGCATATTCAGGAATCAGTGGAGCAATGTGGGCAGCGCCTATTCAACCAAGGGTATTTCGTCTGATTTCACTACAGACAAAAATATCAATGTGGGCATGAGCTTCATGAACCAGACAGTTGCTGATGCCGGTTACAGTTCCAATGCCGGTTATTTCAATGCTGCTTATACAGGGGTGCAGTTGGGAGAGGGACAGTTCAATCGTTTGGTTTTTGGTATGCAGCTTGGCTTTATGCACCGCAGGTTCAATCCTGCTGAGCTCACTTTTGGCGACCAATGGACGGCAGGGGTGGGTTATAATTCAGCATTGCCCACACAGGAAATATTGCTCAACACATCATCAGGCACTTTGGATGTTGGTGCAGGTGTACTGTATTTTAATGCTGATCCTTCTAAGGCTGCCAATGTTTTTGTTGGGGCTTCCATGGCCCACCTGAACAAGCCCATGGAAAAATTTCTGACGGATACCAAAACAGAGATTCCCCAGCGCCTCACGGTGCATGGCGGCGTCAGGCTGGCAGTCAGTCCGGATTTATCCATCACTCCCCATGTGCTCTACATGATGCAGGGAACCGGCCGGGAGTATATGGCAGGGGCCAATGCGGAGATCAGGGTAAAAGAAAATACTGCTTTGATGGGTGGATTGAATTACCGCTTCAACGAAGCGGCAACCGTATACCTGGGTATGGTGCACAAGAGCATTACGGCGGGATTCAGTGTGGATGTCAATCACACCAATCTGGCACGCAGGGCCGGTGGAGCCAATAGTTTTGAATTTTCCATCACCTACATCAAGCCTCGCAAGTCGAGGAATGAGGAAGTGGAATTTGTTTGTCCGCGTTTGTAAAGCAGTTATACATTTTTAAGCCATGAACAACGGAAAGAGACATCTTTGGAAATATATGCTGCTGGTGCTGACCATATTATCGGTCCAGTTGCAGGCACAGTTTTTGGTTGATAATCTTACGGTAGCCAACCGATATTTTGCGAAAGCCGATTGGTACAATGCAGCCCATTACTATGAAAAGATGATCTATGCTGATGAGGCCAAAATAGAGTTCAGACCTTACACCCATTCGGTCAACCCCAAACAACAGGAGCGCGATTATGCCGATTACCAGCAAGCCGTTTACAATTGTGCTGATTGTTACAGGCAGTTGAATTATCCCGAAAAAGCTGTCAACCTATACCGCATGGCCAGTGATTATGTGGGCAATAAGTTTCCTTTGGCCAAGTTTTACCACGGGGCTATGCTCAAGTTGCTCGGAAGGTTTGACGAGGCGGAGCAGCAGTATGCAGCCTTTTTGGAAAGGGGTGGACAACCCGATAGTTACCGCGATGCAGCCCAGCGTGAGTTGCTTAGTTTGGCGTTTATCAAGTCGCAATATGCCCGTTGGGATATCCCTTATTTCCGAACCACACCCATTGCATTTGTGCAGTCCGACAGTGGCGCCAATTACGGAGTGGTGCCACTGAAAGGAGATACTGTGCTGTTCAGTTCCAGCAGACCAAATCCCGGAAAGCTCCGGTATGCCAACAGGATATACAGTGGACTGCAGCGGATGGATTCTCTTGTGGCGGTAGAGCCTTTGCTTTTGCAGCAGCCCGATGAGCAGCACCAGGGTACACCCGTATTGACTCCTGATGGAAAGGCACTTTATTTTACCCGGTGGTGGATGGAAGGGGGCAGGAAACGCAGTTCCATTTGGCGCAGTCTCAAAGGTGATAAAGGGTGGGGCGTGCCGGAAATGTTGAATCTTGGAGATCAGGGTGGATCCAATTATCAGCAGCCTGGGATGATGCAGCAGGGCAACGACCTTTATTTGCTTTTTGCTTCCGATAGGGCCGGTGGGCTGGGAGGATATGATTTGTATGGTGCCAAGCTCGATATAATAGGTCTGCCTGGGGAGGTGGAGCACCTTGGATCGGCAGTCAATTCAGCAGGCAATGAGTTTGCTCCAGTTTTTGACAATGGGATGCTTCTTTTTGCCACTGACGGACGCGTGGGCATGGGCGGACTCGATTTACATTATAGCAAAGGCGGATGGGGTTCATGGCAGCCTGCTGTAAATTTCGGTTACCCAGTCAATTCCATCAAAGACGATAATTATGGAAGTCCTGCTGGAGGCAATCCCCTGAAGTCGATGTGGGTCAGTTCAGACAGGAGTTCAGCCTGTTGCCTGCAGTTGTTTAGGGTGGAGCGGAAGGTACCTCCCCGTGAGGTTTCCGGCAGGGTGGTGATTTGTGAGGAAGGAAAACCTTTGGCCGGAGCGGAGCTTGTGTTTACCGATTCAGTCAGTGGGAAGGAGGTCAGGAAAGCGCTAACCGGAGCCGATGGCAGTTACCGGTTTTCATTGGAGGAGTTGATTCCTATGAACGCCACAGTGCAGTTGAAAGACCATTTCAGGGTGACCAGAACATTTGCTGTACCCTTGACTGATTCGGTGATGGTCATTAGGCATCCTGATATTTGTCTGACCCGGATACCCGTTGAAAAGCCGATTGTGTTGAGCCGTATTTATTTTGAGTATGACCAGGTTGCCCTCACGCCGGAGTCGGCTCCCCAGCTCGACAGTCTGGCTACCCTGCTTGTGGGCAATCCTGGTTTGAAGATAGAGGTCGAGGCCCATACCGACAGCAAAGGCAGTGATGCGTATAATATGAAACTGTCTCAAGCGAGGGCGCAATCTATTGTGGATTACCTCCAATCTCGTGGCATTGCTGCCAACCGTTTGGTTGCCCGTGGGTATGGCGAGACCATGCCATTAGAGCCCAACATTCTTCCTGATGGCAGCGATAATCCCGATGGCAGAGCCAAAAACCGCCGTTGCGGTTTCAGGGTGGTGGGGAGCCAATAGAGTCTGAGAT
>JBILSG010000323.1:0-3306 GCA_044372235.1 Chitinophagaceae bacterium | reverse complement strand
AACTATCAGATTGAATATATGCAGAATGCAGCGTATCTGCAGTAACAAATAAGGAATCATTTTTTTGTTTCAAAACAAGCAACGGTTTGAAATATGATGTTACTGTTTTTGAATCATTGTTGAAATCTGTTGCACCTGCATACATCGCTATACCTTGAGCTGAGTCGCGGTATTCAACATTTCCTATTGCTCTGCCAGCTCCAGTGATTTTGTCGTATGCTATACTGTCTGCGTATACAAGCTGTGTGCTGTCTCTTATTTCAGGTCTGTCTGTGAAAATAGCTTTACCTTTTTTAAGGTCATACATGCCTCTTCGGGTCTTTATTGTAGAACGTTCATCCTTGATGATTGTAGGGGCAAGGAAGTTGGCTATTTCTGTATTGAGATTATACCTGAGTGTATCTGTTGTCATGGTATATTCCGGGTCTACGAGCTTTACCTTTTTCTGAAAAAATACATCACGCGTATTGGCATAATATATGCCTTCCTTGCTTGTAAGAACAGATTCACCATTAACTACTTTCCCGTTATTCAGGTATGTACCAATATTAGTACCTACGTTGTATTCCAATGCTTCTGTGGTGAGAACACCTTTGCCGTCAGTTAGTTTTACTCTTTTTTTAAGGGTAGCGACCTTTGTGTCTCCCATGTATTGCATATACTGAGAGTAGGCGTGAACACTGTCATTATCGTTGATATGAATATTTCCGAATGTTTCAACCTGATTCAATAATACATTCTGTACAGCACTGTCACAATATATGAGTGTATTTTGTTGCTGCATGATCACATTGCCCTTCAGAATATTCAGATCTCCGGCACTATCTCTTTTGACACGTCTGAATATATCAGCTTTTATGATTTGAACATACCGGTCATTCAATACAGGCTGTTCTGTAACAGGTGTGACTTGTCCCCAAATTACACCTCCTTTTAAAAGAATGAATAGGAATAAAAGAGAAACCTTTTTATGCATTATTGGGACGTTGAATCTGAAATTGGAGTCATAAGAGGACCTGATTTATCTTTTTTTCCAAACACCGAAATTTGAACATACCGTTTTGGATGTAACCTGAGATCCTGTAGCAGAACGTTCAGGCTGTTTGCTGTGCTGTTCAGGTTTTTATACAGCTGATCATCTGAAGCAAGTTTACCTATACTGCCCTTACCTGATTTTATATCTGATAACACACCGTTCAGGTTGCCAATGGCAGATTCAAGTGCTACAACGGTACCAGCCAAATCAAGCGTAGCAACTTTCCTTGAAGCTTCTGCAAGATTATTTATTACTGAAGTTATCGAGTCATTGTTATTTTTCAAATTACTGCTAAAGGAATTCACGTTGTCCATTGTTTGAGCAAGGCTACCTTTACCAGGTTCAAGTATGGCATTAAGTTTATCAGTTGTTCCGGCTAATTCTTGTAAAATAGTGGAAATGTTTTGCTGAGCATTTTCGTCAAATGTTTTTCCGATATTTCTTATGGTTGTGTCCAAAGAGGCCAGTGTCCTATTGATATTTTCAATTGTTGGAGCCAGCGTTTGTTTAAGATCTTCCATTAAACCCTTGCTGTCAATACCTTTCAGCGTATCGCCATCCTTAAGAAAATTAGTGGAGCTGCCAAGCGAAATCACAATTGCAGTTGATCCGAGCGGAGTTGCTTCAATTTTACCATAAGAATCTACAGGGATATTTATTGATCGTGTCAGGTGATAGGAAACTACCACTTGACTGAGGTTGGCATCCATTTCATCCAGTCCTTCAACAGCACCTACACGCAACCCATTTATTTTTATTGCATCTCCAATATTTAATCCTTCCACCTTGCTGAAAGTGACAAACATGGTTGCTTTCTTTTTGAAAACGTTTTTACCTTTCAGGAAATTAAATCCGAGTATCAACAATGTTATTGAAACAGCCGTTAGTGCACCTACTTTGGTTTCGTTTGAAATTTTCATCATTTTCTGGTTGTTGTTATTTGCCGTCAATAAGTGTTTTATAGTTAATGACAGCATTGGCTATGGCCCTGGTCATTTCAGTTTGACCTACCTCACTGTTCAGGTAGTCTTCTTCTTCCTTGTCTGTTATAAATCCTGTTTCAATCAAAACCGCGGGCATATTGGTAGCCTGTAAAACCCATATTCCCATGTGGTTTCTTTGCAAAACTCCCTGACTTTTTCTACCTATGGCAGTGAATTCAGTTTCAATCAATGAGGCAAGTTTAACTGAATTCTTGAAAAATTTCTGAGACCAAAGGCGGGCTTTTATCACAGCCTCAGGACTGTTTACATCAGGAATGTCCATCACCTCCGCGGATGATTCATACCTTTCATCTTCGATAATACCTTGTGTCTTTTCATCAGCCCTGTCTGCTGCCCAAACATATGTAGATGTTCCATGTGCAGGATTAGGAGATGTTTTGTAGATAGGCACCTTTTTGTATAATTTTTTTCGTTTACTGCCTTTCCCTTTATAATAGGCTACAGATTTGTAACCTGTTACAGTTTTCTTTGGTGGCGCAGCATTAACGTGAATACAAACAAATAAATCTCCGCTTTCCTTATTGGCAATGTTTGCCTTTTCCCTTACGTGGTGGTAGATGTCCGTTGTTCGGGTCATAACAAAACGGGTATCCGGCAACTCCTTTCTGAGCAATGTATCCAACCTGAGGGCAAGTTGCAAGGTGATTTGAGCTTCTGTTGAGTAACTGCCTTTGGCACCCTGATCAGTCCCGCCATGACCCGCATCGATGATGATTGTCTTAATTTTGGGAGATTTTACTGCAGCCTGAGAAAAAACTTTAGTTGAATTTCCAGCTAACAATAAAGTGAAGGCATATGTTATGATTCTGCTGAGCATAGAGTAATTCTTTTTTTATGTCAGGTTCAAAAGAATCTTTACAATATCTTACAATATTAATTGATTAAATTTGCACGCCGACTGATATGTTTCAACAAAAACGCAAATTTAGCCTAAAATATCTTCAATTCTTGATTTTATCCTCAGGACTGTTTCTGATTTTAACATTACCAGAACATGCCAGAGCTGAGGGTTCAGGACTAATGCAACGCGTTCAGAAGCAAGTCCCAAAAGATACAATAAAGCCTATTGTTAAAGATACAACAGGGAAAAAAGGTAAAATCGATACCCTGAGTTTAAAAATCTCACGTGATTCTATATCATTTCCTGTTGAACACAAGGCCGAAGATTCCATGGTGCTGGATGTTGATACCCGGAAAATATTCCTTTATGGCAAAACTGAAATTAAATATGATGATGTTTTATTGAATGCACCTAAAATAGAATTT
>JBILSG010000322.1:0-3309 GCA_044372235.1 Chitinophagaceae bacterium | reverse complement strand
CCTTGTGTGCTGGGCATGGCCACAGGATCAACGCCCAAAACATTGTACGCAGAGCTAGTCCGGTTACACCGCGAGGAAGGCCTGAGTTTCCGCAATGTGATAACCTTTAACCTGGATGAGTATTACCCCATGCAGCCGGATGCGCGTCAGAGCTACCACCGGTTCATGAAAACACAGCTCTTTGCTCATGTAGATATTGATCCAAAGAACATACATATTCCAGACGGCACCATTACCAAGTCACAAGCTTTTGCTTATGCCCAGGCCTATGAGCAGTCCATTACTGATGCAGGCGGAATTGATATACAAATTCTTGGCATAGGCTTAAACGGACATATCGGTTTCAATGAACCTGGGTCTACCAGAAGTTCTGTAACGCGTATTGCTGCATTGGACAACAACACCAGACTGGCTAATGCATATGAATTCGACAATATCTCACAGGTACCCAGGCTGGCACTGACGATGGGTATTAGTTCCATTTTACAGGCTAAGAAGATTGTATTGATGGCGTTTGGGGCGGGGAAAGCAGGCATAGTTGTACAATCTGTTGAAGGCAACATCACAGAAAACATCCCTGCTACATTGCTGCAAGAACACCCCAATTGCGTTTTCCACCTTGATGAGGCATCTGCACAGGAACTGACCAGGTTCAAAGCGCCCTGGTTAGCAGGTGAGATTGAATGGACGGAGAAGTTGATTAGAAAGGCTGTCACCACCATGGCCATGACACAGCAGAAGCCACTTTTACAACTTACCTGGGAGGATTATCTGAATGCCGGATTGGCGGATTTACTGGAAAAACACGGATCCGTTGCAGACATCAACCTCCGCGTGTTCAATGGATTAAGGGATACCATTACAGGTTGGCCCGGAGGTAAACCCATGGAAGAAGTACCCCGCCATCCCGAGAGAAGAAATCCTGCATCCAAGCGGGTGATTATATTCTCCCCTCACCCTGATGACGATATCATCTCCATGGGTGGGACTTTTATAAGGTTGGTTCAGCAAGGACATGAGGTACATGTAGGTTATCAAACTTCAGGTAACATTGCCGTAAGCGACGAGTTTGTGATGCGGCAGATTGATTTCGCGGTAGAGTTCGATGGATTTTTTGAGATAGACAAAAGTAGGGCCGGAACTATCTGGCAGGATGCAGCTGCATTCATCAAAACCAAGACACCCCATCAGAAAGACACACATGAGATCCGAAGCATCAAGGGAATGATACGCCGCACTGAAGCCCGAGCAACATGCAGGTATGTAGGCGTTCAGGATGAACATATACATTTCATGAACCTACCCTTCTATGAAACAGGTTTGATTGAGAAAAATCCGCCCACTGATGCAGATATCCAGCTTCACAAAGAGCTAATCCGGAAAGTTAGGCCTCACCAGATTTTTGCAGCTGGAGATTTTGCGGATCCTCACGGTACCCATAAGGTATGCTTTGATGTCATGTATGCGGCCCTGCAGCAACTGAAAGCAGAAAACGATCCCTCAGTAGCTGATTGCAGGCTTTGGTTGTACAGGGGAGCATGGGCAGAGTGGGATATCTGGGATATCGACATGTCTATACCGATGAGTCCGGATCAGGTTATACAAAAACGCAACGGCATCTTTATTCACCAGTCGCAGAAAGACGGCGTAGTATTTCAGGGCTCCGACAGCAGGGAGTTCTGGCAGCGTGCGGAAGACAGGAATTCAGGAACGGCAGCTTTGTTTGACAGACTCGGATTACCACAATATGCAGCACTCGAAGCATTCATGCGATTTGATTATTGACGGTTACAGCACACCTATTTTGTGTAATCTGTAACACTTCATTCTGCTATTTTGGCTAACAATTGTAGCGCTATTTGGGCTTAAACGAGTAGCTTGCAGCAACAACTAAATTCATGACAATAATCATATCTTTTTTCCTTATCCATTGGTTTTTTTCGCTTTTCTTCCATACATTTTTCCTTCACAGGTATGCATCCCACCAGATGTATCTGACAAATCCTTTTTGGGAAAAGACTTTTTATTTCCTGACCTGGTTTTTCCAGGGTTCATCATACCTTGTTCCACGGGCTTATGCAGTGATGCACAGAATGCACCATGCATACAGTGATACGGAACATGACCCCCATTCACCGCATTTTTTCAAAGACGTTTGGCAAATGATGCTCCACACCCGTAACATATACAATTCCTTCGTGGAAAACCAGATAGCACCTTTGGAAAAATTTACCAAAGACTATTTGCCGGTTTGGAAGTGGATGGATAAAATTGGAGACAGCATGATTACCCGCATCTCTTGGGTAGCCGTATATGTGGCCATGTATATCTATTTCGCACCCGCTTGGTATTGGTATCTGCTTATCCCGATTCATATTTTGATGGGCCCTGTTCAGGGAGCCATTGTCAACTGGGTTGGGCACAAATACGGCTATTCCAATTTCGACAATGGAGACCATTCCCGGAATTCAGAACGCTGGGGAATCTTTCTGCTTGGGGAGCTGTTCCAGAACAATCATCATTTCTACCCCACCAGGGCCAAATTCGCTGTGAAGCGCACGGAGTGGGATCCCACTTATTTTGTGATGCGCATCATGCATAAAATGCGGATCATCAAGCTACAAAACAAGGTTTAAAACTGTTTTTTTTAATTATTTTTTTGTATATTTGCACCCCATTGGCCCCGTAGCTCAATTGAATAGAGCATTTGACTACGGATCAAAAGGTTTCAGGTTTGAATCCTGACGGGGTCACGAAAACCACTGTAACAGCTGTTATGGTGGTTTTTTTATGCTCCCTACTGTAACATTCTACCCTCTGTGTTACACGAATGTTACACGACCGATAACCCCTCAAAAATCATCGTGTAAGATGAACGTGCATTTTATCTGAAACCAAAATGGGTGAAATAAATGTGGTTATAAAAAGGCAGTTGCAATGAATTATTGGATAATCAATTTCTGTGTTGTTGTTTTATGTGAAGAAATAATACGAAGCATATACATACCTGGCTTCAATCCTACTGTAGACAGCTGAGTTGTGAATTCAAATTTCCTTTTCAGCAATACCTTTCCTTCCTGGCTGTAGAGTAAACAAAGTATGCTACCCTTATCATTTGTATTGATGGTAAAACTGCTTCCCTGTCTGACCGGATTGGGATAAAAATCATGATTAGCTGAAAAAGAATTTCCCACCATGGGTTTTATATTAGCCATTACCCCTATTTTTTGTGCCACCTGTTGAACTTTGTTGCGGTATCGTCTCAGGATCAGACCGTTGATGGAAACTTGACTACCCAAGGCATACATA
>JBILSG010000321.1:0-3320 GCA_044372235.1 Chitinophagaceae bacterium | reverse complement strand
GAGTTGCCTGACACAAAGATCTGTTGATTGATTTTCTTTCAGTAAATGATAGATTTCCTCTGTCACAAAAGGCATAAATGGATGTAACCTTTCCATCAAAATTTCAAAGTTTGCAATGGCCCTGTCAAGGTGTTGCTGATCCATTGGCTTTTCAAATCCGGGTTTGATCCACTCCAGATACCAGCTGCAGTAATCATCCCAAATCAATGTATATAGCGTTTTCAGGGCTTCACTCAGCTTAAATTGTGCCATTAATTGGTCAACTTCACTACACACCTGTCTCAGCTTTGCCTCAAACCACCTATGTGGCCAATCGCTTGTAAGTGTTATTTCTTCCGGGAGCAAATTCTCCTTGACTCTTCCTTTCCAAAGCTGAATCAGCTTGAGGGCATTCCAGATTTTATTGATGAAATTCCGGCCCTGTTCATTGGATGCCTTATCCCATAGGAGATCATTACCCGCAGGAGAAGCGATCAGGATACCAAACCTTACTGCATCAGCCCCAATTTCATCAATCATATTGAGCAAATCCGGAGAGTTACCCAATTGTTTACTCATTTTCCTTCCGAGGTTATCTCTAACTATCCCCGTGAAATATACGTCGCTAAATGGCTTTTTACCCATGTATTCGTACCCGGCCATAATCATCCGGGCCACCCAGAAAAAGATGATTTCAGGAGCCGTGACCAATGACTGTGTTGGATAATAATAGTTTACTTCAGGGTTACCCGGATTTGAAATTCCTTTAAACACTTCAAAGGGCCATAGCCAGGAGGAGAACCAGGTATCGAGACAGTCTTCGTCTTGTTTCAGAACCGGATTTGCGACATTGTATTGTGCTGAAAATTTTTCCTTTGCTTCCTGCTCATCCATTGCAACCACAAACTGACCCTGGTCATCATACCAGGCTGGTATGCGGTGGCCCCACCAAAGCTGCCGGGAGATACACCAGTCTTTGATGTTTTCCATCCAGTGTCTGTAAAGGTTTTTGAATTTAGCAGGATGGAAGTTGATTTCACCATCGTTGACAGCGGAGAGAGCAGGACCAGAAATTTTCTTCATGTCTACCCACCACTGCAAAGACAAGCGTGGCTCCACAACAACATCTGTGCGTTCAGAAAAACCTACCTGGTGAATGTATTCCTCAATTTTAACAACATGACCTGCTGCTTTCAGTTCTTCAACGATATCCTTTCTTGCCTCAAATCGATCTTTGCCTACATGAAGAATAGCCTCTACGCTTAGCGTGCCATCTTCATTGAGGATATCAATCACTTCCAGACCGTGTTTGATGCCAATCTGGTTATCGTTCATGTCATGGGCAGGCGTGATTTTGAGTGCACCTGATCCAAAATCGATGGCTACATAATCATCTCCGATGATTGGAATTTTTCTATTAATGAGCGGAACTAGGGCAAATGTGCCGATTAGGTGATTGAAGCGTTCATCCTTGGGATTGACAGCAATAGCTGCATCACCCAGAATTGTTTCAGGACGCACGGTAGCAATTGTAATGCCCCCTTTGTCCAGGGAAACAGGTAATCCGCTTTGGTCTACAAGCTGATACTGCAAAAAATATAGTTTACCCTGCACCTCCTTGAAGATTACCTCTTCATCACTGAGTGCAGTCTTAGCACGGGGGTCCCAGTTGATCATCCGTTTACCACGGTAGATGTATCCCTTTTTGTATAAATCGTTGAAAACATGGATTACAGACCTGTAATAGTCGGGATCCATCGTAAAACTTGTTCGGTTCCAATCGAGTGAGCAACCGAGCTTTTTCAGCTGTTGAAGGATTATTCCTCCATACTTTTCTTTCCATTCCCAGGCATAAGTCAGAAATTCGTCTCTGGTAAGTGTAGCTTTTTGTATACCCCTTTCCCGGAGCATCTGCACAACTTTAGCTTCGGTTGCAATTGAAGCATGATCAGTACCTGGCACCCAACAAGCATTTTTGCCCATCATGCGTGCTCTTCTCACCAATATGTCCTGGATGGTATTGTTGAGGCAGTGCCCCATGTGCAAGATACCTGTTACATTGGGAGGAGGGATAACTACAGTATAGGATTCCCTGTCATCAGGATTGCTTTCAAAATGACGTTTTTCCAACCACTGCTGATACCACTTGTTTTCAGCAGATTTAAAATCAAAATTCTTGGAGATCTCCATGTATCGCTACTATTTTTGGTACACAAAGGTAGCGATTAATAGTCCTCCAAGCAATTACCAAACGAGATAGGTAATCAAAGCTATTGTTCCATAAACGGCAATAACTATAAGACCAATCTTAACAGTTTGGGAGACATTGAGCGAAGAAAGTGCTTTCATAAAAAATGATTTCATTGTTACATGAATTTACGAAGGTCTTTCAAGAGGGATTGCTTGATTGCGCTTTAAAATTAGACGCAAAAGCATTAGGATTTGTTACTAGACAATGTAAAGATAATGTTAAAGTTAAGAAATTACAAGTTTTGGGTGCGCTTTTTAATAAAGTGACCAATACCACGTATGGTCATGAAGCTGATCATGCTTTAACCCGTAAACGTCAATTATCATTGCTGAAATATCTCATCAAACTTTTCGATTATGAAGACATCGGTAAATTCATACAGGTATGGCGTTTGGATTGACAGAAAGCATGCCATGATTATCAAGATAGACGCTGAAGGCAACCCCGAGTATTCAGAAATCATATCGGGTCTGGGAACCAGAGCCAGGTTTAAGGGTGAAACTACCAATAAGACTCCCATGCTTGCTACCAATAAGACCGGCATGCTTGGAACTACAATTTCCTGGCAGAAAAAAACTCAGGAAAAAGAAAATAATTACATGAAGAAATTTGTTACCAAGGTTGTTGACAGTCTGAAAAATGCCAATGCATTACTCATCCTTGGTTCTGCTGATACGCGCTTTGAACTTCAGAATGCCATTGAAAAGAGCAAAGCAATGCATGATACCTGGATAGAAAACAGGCCAGAAGAGAAACTTGACCGGCGAGGGCTGGAACTGGAAATGGAAAAACATTTTAACCTGCATTTCAGCTAAGTGAATTTGTAACAACAACGATATCCCATTAACTTTGGGGTTGAATGTTTGCAGTAGTAGATATCGAAACAACAGGAGGAAATGCCGGAACCGGAAGTATAACTGAAATTGCCATTTTAATTACAGATGGCCAGCAGGTTCTTGATAGGTATACCACGCTCGTAAATCCCATGCGCCCGATTCCACTTTTTGTGGAAAAACTGACGGGAATCAATGATGCCATGGTCAGCAAAGCTCCAGTTTTTGCTGAAGTGGCACGTGAAGTTTATGATTTA
>JBILSG010000047.1:0-11033 GCA_044372235.1 Chitinophagaceae bacterium | reverse complement strand
TGATCAACGCGCAACCCACCTGGTATTCTCCTGCGGGGAATTGCTTGGCATAAGAACCGGGGATGACTACTGACCTCGCCGGTACCCTTCCTCTGTATTCAACCGGTTCTGGTCCGCTTACATCTATGATTTTTGTAGATTTGGTCAATACCACATTAGCTCCCAATACAGCCTCTTTTTCAACAATGACACCTTCCACAACTATACAGCGAGAGCCAATGAAACAGCCGTCTTCAACAATTACCGGTGTAGCTTGAAGGGGCTCCAATACTCCACCTATACCAACACCCCCACTCAGGTGAACACCTTTGCCAATCTGGGCACAGCTGCCCACAGTAGCCCAGGTATCAACCATGGTTCCTTCATCAACATAAGCACCAATATTTACATAGGATGGCATCAACACCACGTTCTTAGCCAGAAAAGCACCATAACGGGCAACAGCATGCGGAACAGCCCGAACACCCAGGGATTTGTAATCCTTTTTCAATAACATTTTATCATAAAACTCAAATGGAGCCAGATCCCAGGTCTGCATTTGCTGAATACCGAAATACATCAGAATAGCCTGTTTGACCCACTCATTCACCACCCAGTTATCACCAGTTTTTTCTGCAACGCGCAAACGCCCCTTATCTACCTCTTCAATCACAGCCCTTACAGCATCTGCATATTGGGTCTCCTTGAGAAGTTCTCTGTTATCCCAAGCCGACAAAATAAGTTCTTTCAATTCCATGGATTCAAAATTTGCGGCAAAGATAAAGGATTAAGCTTGAGCAATATCTGATAAAGCGCTATTTTAGGGTGATGGAAAAAGTATTGCAACACATTTCAACGGCAGTTATTTCTCATGGTATTTCAGCGAGAACTTTTCACATACCCTTCATTCAGACACATCCAGGATTTAACTTGAAGATGATCATGGAGCGCAATGGTAATTCGGCAAGTCTAAAATATCCGGATATCAGTGTTGTCAGAACATTTGAAGAAGTACTTGCTGATCCGGAAATTGATTTGGTAGTGATTTGCAGTCCGAATACAACCCATTTCCCTTATGCCAAAGCAGCATTGCTCGCAGGGAAGCATGTGATTGTTGAGAAACCATTCACCAATACAACTGCAGAAGCGCGGGAATTGGTAGAAATAGCTCAGCGAACTGGAAAGACATGTGCTGTTTACCAGAACAGACGTTATGTTGCCGACTTCTTAACCATGCAAAAAATTCTTGCAGATGGACTCATTGGCGAACCACGCGAGTTTTTTGCGCACTACGACCGGTACAGGCCTGATCCCCGAACTTACGGATTGTGGCGGGAAGAATCTTTACCCGGTAGTGGCATTTTTTATGATCTAGGACCGCACCTTATTGATCAGGCCCTTGTACTATTTGGTATGCCACAGTTTATTCGGGCAGATATCAGAAGTATGAAAGCTTATTCCCGGGTGGACGACTACTTTGATGTAAGGCTGGAATATGAAAATCTCATTGTGACGCTGCATGCCAGTATGCTGGTAAGGGAAATGGGACCCCGTTATATGCTTCATGGCACCAAAGGGTCATTCATCAAAAGTGGAGAAGACCCGCAGGAAGAATTACTTAAATCCGGACAGATGCCTGATACGCTTGACTGGGGTAAGGAGCCTGAAGAGAACTGGGGATTGTTACACAGTGAGGTAGATGAAAAGATTATTCGGGAAAAATACCCCTCTTTGCAGGGAGGATATAACCTTTTTTATGAAAACGTGTATCAGGCTTTAATGAATGGGGCTCCTTTACAGGAGCCCCCGGAAGATGGTTTGAAGGTAATCAGGATTATCGAACTGGCTTTTGAATCCAGTAAGAAAGGCTGCAGGATACCTGTTGAATAAATTTCTATACCTGTGTCTTCAGCTATCGGTTCAGGAACTCAACCGCTTGCTTTATAGCAGCCATTTTAGAAAAATCTGTATTGGCGGGTATAGCGAAACCAGACAAAGCCGCAACGATGTCTTTTTCTTTTAAGCGGACTTTAATCAATTCTGCTGTTTTGCGGACGAAAATATAGTATTCGTTGTATTGCTCAAAAATGCGGATATCTTTTGAATACATGTTAGTTGGATCAGGAACCATCTTCGACTTATACTGCCTAAGAAAAGCCAGTTTAGGACCGTCTGCTATCACATTCAAATAACCCTTGACATTGTTGTCTCCCAAGGTAGCAGTAGCCACAAAATCCAGCTTTTCTCCTCCGAATTTTTCAGGGAGCTGGATGAAAAAGCTAACCACATCACCATCAGGCGCAATCATTTGTTTGTCCATTTCCGTGCCTACTTTTTGCTCCATCAGGTTATACAGCACTTTCTGGTTGATCGTTTTGAGACCGGTTTTCATTGTAAGTTGTCCATCAAATGACTCACCAAGCATATATGGACTCCCTTTGACCCTGTACTGACTCACACGGATATAATCTTCAGTCCACTTTTCAATAACATGTTTATTGAAATCCCCGATGGCATCAGTCTGCGCGTGAAGCGAATTTGCAAAAGCAATTAGCAATAAAAATATTATTGGTCTCATAAAAATAAATTTTCAACACAAAATAATCAATCACATTGAGAGTATGCTTAATCCCTGTAATATTAACAAAAATGGGGCGTTCTGCGAACGCCCCATTTTACTGCACTTTAAACTATTTTATCTGGCTCTCTTCCAGGTATACACTTCATTGAATAATGTCCTGTCTGCACCTGCCTGAACCATCCAGTATTTCACACGGATGGTCTTGGTAGCCGCGTCATATTTGTTAACACCTGTAACATCCAAACGACCAGACCTTCCATTACCGGCTGGCTGACCCCAGAAGTTGGTCACTGCAATAACATTATCTGCTGCATCAAACTTGAATACAGGAGAGAAAGACCCATAACCTGAGACACTGGCTCCATTCATAATGAGGTGAATCTCACCACGAGGATAGCCTCCACCAAAGTTGTACTGTGTTTGGCCGTAGTCATTCTGATCAGGACCAGAAGTGTACAGGTTAACAGTATGCGGATACAATCCAGTGAGAGCTGGAGCAACAAAATCTGTCATGCTACCAGTAACCTCATAGAAACCATCATACTTGTTCTTCAAAGAGATCTTGTAGATAACAGTCTTCAGGTTTTTGGGAGCAGCAGCAGATGACTTACTGATAGCTGAAATGGTGAATGCTATACCATAAGCCTTCAGTGGATTCAACGTGCTTGTATTGACCTTCAGGGTAAAGGTATTGGAAGATACCCTTTTACCTGCATCGATCGTAAGATCGTTGGAAACCACAGTGTAAACATTTGATGGAAGTATTACCAGGGTTGGGTCGGCAGCAGTTACTGCAGCATCATCCTTCGCCATGGTTACCTTGATGGCTTCTTTAGCAGCATCAACATAATCGTATGTAACCTGAAACAGTTCAACTGTCTGGTCACCAGCTTTTGATTCCAGTGCCAAAGCATTTGGATTTCGACCTGCAGCACCAATGGAAACAAATTCCCCACCGGTAAAACCGGCAAGTCCGTAAGTTCCGTTTTCAAAACCCTCATCTTTCAGGCAAGACGAAAGGCTAAGTGCAGCAAGGGTAACCATTGCGGCAGACTTATATTTTATTAAAAATTTATTCATGACTTTTCCTTTTGTTTGGTTGCTTAAAAGTTATTTGTGCCAGAAAACCTTGGAAGTAAACTGACTGATCGTACCCTCTGCCTTTACGTTCGCTGAGTTGTAGTTGTATTCAGATGAAGGATACAACAAGCGAACAGGAATGGGATTAGACCCACGCTCTGGTGCAATGGAGAGTGGTGGCTGAACAACACCTAGGCGACGAACATCATTCCAGGATTCCAACATACCAATTCCGTTTAGACCGATATACTTCTGCCAAGCCATCACAGCCAGTTTTTCCTGTAAAGTGCCAGTAGCAGGCCAGGTAATCCTGGTGTTACCCTGTGCAAGGTATGTTGTAGCGGCAGAGGCCCCGGAAGCAGCTCCGAATAACCATTTGAAAGATTCGGTTACAGCCAGTGAATAGGCAGCTTGTGCATCACCGCTGATCCATCCACGGATGGTGGCTTCAGCAACCAGGAATTGTGCTTCAACAGAAGTCATGATCCACATCGGCATGGTAAAAGACTTGCCAATACCTGTGCCTATACCTGAAGTACAGTTAGAACAGTTTGCAGCGTTGGCGTTGGCACCATAATCTGTACCTTTCAAAGCACCACCATTTCTAGGTGCACGGTAAATGGCATTTGCCCTTGGATCATTCAAACCGCTAAGGAGGTTCAGTGAAAAGTTATTGGCCCTGTTATAGTTGTCTGATTCATTGCCATTTTGGGCATTGAACAAGTGGGCTGAATAGAAAGGATTGGGTCTGTCTGAAGTATAACCTGGTTGTACTTCAGCACTTAGACCATTGCCGATAAACCCGGAACCTTCTGCATTGATCTTGGCAATCTCAGCCTGGGCATTGAAGGTTGTGGTGTTGACAGTGTGCAACAACATTTTCAATTTGAGGGTATTGCCAAATTTAGCCCACTTTACTTTATCACCACCAAACATGATGTCTTGCTTGGCAATGTTCCTGTTCAAGTTCACATCAGCGGCCTTAACCAAAACGATTCCAGCGTCTATTTGGGCAAACAATGCCTTGTAAACATCTTCACCCTTGTCGTAGGTGGGACGGATATTTCCAGCCAAATCAAATGCTGTGGAATAAGGCAAATTATTGTAGATATCAACAACATTCATCATTTCCATAGCGCCCATGATCTTGGAAATACCTTCGTAGTATGTCCAACCCAATTCTTTGGACTTTCTTTCAATTGTCCTGTATTGACCGGCAGTATAATATCCACCTTCCCACAAACCTGCAGCGAAATCAGTAGTGATATTATAGCTCATCTCAACTGTAGAACGGGAATAGTCGCCAGAGGCACTCCAGTAACCCAACCAACGGGCGAATACATCATAGCTGCTTGCATTTCTTCCTGCAGAGCTTGTAAGCTGTGCGGCAAGTGCCAGATCTGGTGTAACTACTGACTCTGTAGCAGTGTTTGGATTTGTATTGATATCCAAATAATCTTTCTTACATCCCGCCAAGACAAGTCCTGCGAATGCAACAATCATTATATTTTTCATTTTAAACATAATCTTGGTTTTTACGTGTGATTGAATTAGAACCTGAGTGTTACGTTAAAACCATAAAGCCTATTGGGAGGAAGGATGCTTGAGTTGTTTACACCGGCAGCATTACCTGTGGTGTTAGCAAACTCAGGATCAGTCCACTGGTTGGAAACCGGCAGGAAGGTAAACAGATTCCTTGCTACGAATCCTACTGAAGCCCCTTTAATCGACTTGGTATTGCGTAACAGTGCTGCAGGCAAATCATAATTCAGAGACACTTCTCTGATTTTCCAAGCCGCTGCACTGGTCAGGTAGTTGGATTGGATACCCCTGTTGGTTGCAACAGCTTCGAAGAAACCGTAACCACCCGCACGAACTACAACATCCTTGTTTTCAACAAACTTGCCAGTTCCGTCGTCATAAACTGAATTTGGAACGATGAAACGCTGGCGACCGTTGGTTCCGCTTCTTGCAGAGATGCCGGTGAAATCCATGTCAGGACCGATACCATGGTAAACCTGGTGTCCAGCTCTGTAATCAGCAGTAACAGTCAGGCTAAGGCCTCTCCACTCAAATGATGGGTTAACACCAAGTATGTACTTGGGAAGCGTACGACCAAACATTTTGGGTGTAGGGTTCTGTGAAGGATAACCTGTTGTTGCATTAACAATAATACGACCTTCCGGATCACGGTTGTAATCGGTCAGCTTGAACATGAACGCTGGGTAACCGGTGATGGCAAAGTTTCCATTTCCAATACCCACCTCATCTAAGCCTTCGTAAACTGAATTCACCTTGCTGTCTTGTATTGTAAAGTTTCCTTTGAAGTTAAACCTGAACTCACCAAGGTCAACAACCGGAGTTAAACGGAGATCAAACTCAAGTCCTTTATTAGTGAAATCTGCAGCATTAACCAGTGAGGAAGCGAAACCAGTTGCACGGCTCAGCTGAATGCTGAGGATCTGGTTGGTATTTTCTTGTGTATATGCAGTTGCCTCAATGCTTACCCTGTTGCGGAACAAAGACAATTCAAAACCAACTTCCTTGGAGAGTACAAACTCAGGCTTAATTGCTGGATTGTTAACACTGGAGCTCGCTGTGAAACCAGGCAATGAACCATAAGGGAAACCACCTGCAACACCATAAGTTGGCTCAAGTGAATATGCACCCAGGTTAACGTTACCAGACTTGGAAACGGAACCACGCAATTTCAGGTAAGAAATAACATCGCTGTTTTTGATAGCTGAAATCGCATCACTCAACACCACTGATGCAGCTGCACCAGGATAGAAGAATGAGTTACCATTTTTAGGCAACCTTGAATCCCAGTCGTTACGACCAGTCAGTTCAAGGAAAGCCCAGTTGTCATATCCAAAAGAAACTTTACCAAATGCACCCATCAATTTGGTTTCAGAGAAACTTGATGAAGCACCAGGCTCACCAGTTCTGTTTGAAATATTGAAGAGTGTTGGGATAATCAGGTTACTGCCTGAAACGCCAGTAGATTTGGAATAGGTTTCACGGTATGACTGTCCTAAAAGGGCATCAATCTCAAACTTACCAAACTCTTTTTGTCCTGAGAGGAAAGCCTCTGAAGTTAACCTCGTGCCGATACCTTGTCCGTCAGAAACACTTGCAAAAATGTCATTAACAGAATTGTATTTGCCCGAAGTCCTCGCAAATGGAGAATAGGTAAAAGCGCCGCTTGTACTCCTGTTGTAGCTGGAGTTGATGGTAGTACCTGCACGGTAAGTTGCAGTCAGCCATGGCAGAATCTTATAGCTTAATGTTGCAGAACCGATAAGGTCATGAGAAGTTCCAGTAGAACGTGCATTATCCTTTACGAAATAAGGATTATTATAATAGTCATTATAATAATGGTTCGGACTTGCAAAAGTATAGTTTCTCCAATCCCTGTAGCTTGTCAGCGGAACATTCTGGGCGGTGTTAAACACTTCCCAGTAAGCACCATTTGATGCCACATCATACTGCTGACGGGTATAAGTAAGGGTATAGTCAATATTAAACTTACCATAATCCTTTGCAGATTTGAAGCTCAGGGATGTCCTCCTGTTCTTGTCGCCTTCCAGTGTACCGGTAATATTTACGTCCTGTGCAGAAACATAAAAATCCTTTGCAGAAACAGATATGTCATTCTGCATGGTAATACCTGTTGCAAAATACTTTTCTTTTTCCCCCTTAATAGGAGTATACAATACCTTTTGGGTCTCTCCTTTATCGTTGGCACGACCAAGTTCACGCTCCGAGCCATCGAACTCGTCTCCATATTGCTGGTTTTCAATCGGATCATAAACACCAATACCATTGATGTCTACACTTGAACCCTGACCGAACTGCTTCTGGAATTTTGGTAAAAAGCTTACACGCTCAAACTGAGTGGTGTTGCTGATGGTAACAACAGGAGCACCTGTCTTATTGCCGCGCTTGGTTTTAACGATGATAACACCGTTTACACCATCCGGACCATACAATGAAGCCGCTGAAGCACCTTTCAGGATGTTGATATCGTCCACGTCATTGGGGTTGATCCTGTTCAGAAAGCCGAGGGCAACAGGAACACCATCAACAACAAGCAAAGGTTGGTTGTTACCAGTGAGTGAACGGATACCACGAAGTGTGATACGGGTATCAGCAAACACACCATTGTTTACAGTAGCAATATTCAGACCTGAAACCTTTCCGGTTAGACCATTCTGAATATTAACTGCCTTGGCTGCAGTTACTTCCTTACCGCCGATTTTGGCAGTGGAATAACCCAGCTGACGTGGCTGTTTCTGGATACCAAGAGCCGTTACCACTACTTCCTGCATTTGCGCTTCGCTGGTAGCAATGATCAGGGTAGTATTGTTGCCAGCCACAGTAAACACTTTCGCGTTAAATCCTGTAGCAGAAACAGAGAGCTGCCCTTTGTCCTTGATCGTAATTTTGAAATTACCGGAGGCGTCTGCCTTCACGGCGTTGTTGGTGCCCAATTCAGTAACAGTGGCATTGGGAACGGATTCTCCCCTGTCACTTTTGACTACACCCGAAACGGTTCTTGTCTGGGCAAATGCTGTCATGCCAAAAAGCATGCAGATTGCCAGCACAGAGGCCAATTTTCTCATGATAGACTAAGTTTTATGGTTTAAAAAAAAGATAACCCTCCTTTTGGGAGATTACCAATTAGAACAAATTTAATCTTTTTTTAACACCCCGTATGTGACAGAAGTCCGCCCGATTAATTATTCAAAATTTGACAAAAAAAAGCCTATTGTCTAGATTATTTCTAAACAATAGGCTTTTTACTAAAAAATATTTATCAGAACCCTAAGTTATTTTTATGTAAAAATTTAAATGTACTGATTGATAATATTTTCAAGCCATTCCTGGCGACCGCTGGTTAGTTTCGGTTCACCGGATGCCATGGCAAAACTCCTCAAATCCTCGAGTGTAAGTTTTCCGTCTTCAAACAACTTTCCGCTACCACTGTCGAACGAAGCATAACGTTCACTCCTGAACTGCTTATACGGAGAATGCTGTATCACATTGTCTGCTACAACCAATGCCCTTGCAAATGCATCCATTCCTCCTATATGAGCATAAAAGAGGTCTTCCATATCAGTGGAATTGCGTCTTATTTTGGCATCAAAATTGACTCCTCCACCTGCGAAGCCACCAGCATCAAGAATAATCAGCATAGATTCAACCAGCTCATTGAGGTTCATGGGAAACTGATCGGTATCCCATCCATTCTGAGCGTCTCCCCTGTTGGCATCAATACTTCCGAGCATCCCTGCATCTGCAGCAACCTGGATTTCATGCTGAAAGGTATGTCCAGCCAAGGTAGCATGATTCACTTCTACATTGAGTTTGAAGTCTTGGTCCAGTCCGTGCTGACGCAAAAAACCTATCACCGTGGCAGAATCATAATCATACTGGTGTTTGGTTGGCTCGCAGGGCTTTGGCTCGATGAAAAACGTTCCCTTAAATCCGTTTTTCCGGGCATAGTCCTTTGCAGCATGCAGGAACCGGGCAAGATGTTCCTGCTCCCTTTTCATATCTGTATTTAAAAGAGTCATATAACCTTCCCGGCCGCCCCAGAAAACATAATTTTCACCTCCGAGCCTTATTGTTGCATCGAGTGCATTCTTGACCTGCGTGGCCGCATGAGCTACCACATTGAAATCAGGATTCGTGCTGGCGCCATTCATGTAGCGTGGATTGGAAAAGACATTGGCAGTGCCCCACAGCAGCTTTACACCGCTGGCTTGTTGTTTCTGGGCAGCATAGTCCACAATGGCAGACAGGTTGCTTTCGTATTCAGCAAGGTTAGAGCCTTCATCCACCAGATCAACATCGTGGAAACAATAATACGGAACACCTAATTTGGTGATGAACTCAAAGGCGGCATCCATTTTATCTTTTGCGCGGCCAACGGCATCGGCCGACTGATCCCAGGCATACTGCTTGGTACCCGGACCAAAAGGGTCTGCACCGGTATTGCAGAAACTGTGCCAGTAGGCCACTGCAAACTTGAAATGGTCCTTCATGGTTTTTCCGGCAACAACCTGATCCTCATTGTACCACTTGTATGCCAACGGGTTATCAGATTGTCTTCCTTCATAACTGATCTTTCCAATGCCCGGAAAGAACTCCTTACTGCCTAATGTAATCGACATCTTGTATTGTTTTATGGTTGAAGTTTATTTTTTAAGGCTTAAAAGTTACGCACTATAGGTTTGAACACCAGCGGCTATAAGCATCCTTATACTGTTCCTGCAATGCTTGATTTGGACGAACTGTTTCAAGTACCCTGAGTCCGGTAAAGGCTTCCCCGGCATCTTTATAAATTTTAGCCCCAACACCGGCAGCCCTTGCTGCACCCTGCGCCCCATCTGTATTGAACAGCTCTATTGTTGCACCTGTAGTGTTGGCAAATGCCTCTGCGAAGAGTGGACTTAAAAACATATTGGCTTTACCAGCCCTGACAGTATTGATTTTCAGTCCCATTTTCACCATAATTTCAATGCCGTAATACAACGCAAACACTATACCCTCCTGTGCTGCCCTGGCAAGGTGTGCATTGCTGTGTCTATTGAAATGGAGGTTGCGTATCATGGAGCCTGGATCTCTGTTTTCAAGCACTCGTTCAGCCCCGTTGCCAAAGGGGTAGCATTGGAGACCTTCTGCCCCAACCTGAACCTTAGATGCAAGTGTATTCATTTCAGGATAACTCATGCCACTGAAGACATTTTTCTGCAACCAGCTGTTCAAAATACCGGTTCCGTTTATACACAACAAAACACCGTAGCGTTTTGCTTCAGGCAGGTGATTCACATGCACAAAAGTATTTACCCGGGAGGGAGGATCATAAGCAGGTTTGTCAATGACACCATACACAACTCCTGATGTACCGGCTGTAGCAGCTATTTCACCGGGATTGAGTACGTTGAGTGAAAAGGCATTATTGGGTTGATCACCCGCACGGTAACACACGGGGGTATCTTCTGCCAATCCAAGCGTTGCTGCTGCTTGTGCAGTAACATATCCCTGTTCCCCAAATTGAGGCACGCGGCTGCAGAGCAGCCGCTCATCAATGCCGTAATAATGCAAGAGGTCATGGGCTATATCTTCTGCAGATGCGTCCCACATAACCCCCTCTGATAGTCCGGATATGGTTGTACGCATTTCACCAGTTAACTTATAGGCTATGTAGTCTCCGGGTAACATGACTTTGTGAATCCTCGCATAAACTTCAGGTTCATTTTCTTTGACCCATTTTAATTTGGAGGCAGTGAGATTTCCGGGAGAATTCAGGTAATGCTGAAGGCAGAATTCCTCACCTAAGGCACTAAAAGCTGCAGAACCTGTTTCCACCGCTCTGCTATCGCAC
>JBILSG010000320.1:0-3364 GCA_044372235.1 Chitinophagaceae bacterium | reverse complement strand
TGAGTTTTCTGACAAAAGGCTCCCGCCCGCTTTTTTCGTAAAAAGAGGTATTCCTGAATTTACCTGTATTGCTTTTTCCGGGTGTAAATAGGTTGGCACTCCAGTCAAAAAACTGATTCATCCATGCCCCTGGATCCTTGCCGTCGTTAACCCTGCGGATGAAAAGATATCCTACAAGGGCTGCTGCTGCTGTGGGAACAAGCATCACAGGCTGTCTGCCCAGCGCTGCCACCTGCAACACTGCATATGCCGCCGTAATAACCCATAAGGGTATGCCGCCGCCTATCATGGGGAAGAACCTGTACCCGGGAGACAATGTTGCAGCTGCCACAGCGAGGCCCATTACAGCTGCGGCCGCGCCATTGAAGAATATCCCTGTTGTTTGTCCGCCAAAAGCCAGGTTCGCTGCAACCATGAAAACAATACCGGCTGCAAAGGCACTGAAAACATACAAAGGGATGATTTTATCATTCCCTAACAGGTCTTGTACCAGGTATCCGAAAGTCCACAACCAAATAAGGTTACTGATCACCGTAAGCGTTTTCACCTCTGCAAACATCATAGTCACAATGGTCCAGGGTCTCGTAATAAACTTTGCCGGATCGGCGGGTAAAATGGACCAGTGGTAGATATTCCGGTAAAAAGCTTCATCAGCCAAACTGGAAAAAGTATAAATACTTTTGATGAAGTTGAGGGTGATGAAAAAAATGACCTGAAGCACAATGAGCATGACCAGCGGATTACCTGTATTCCAGATTCCTGTACGGCCTGATCCCATATTCTTGCTGTACGACATGACCGTTTGTATTTTAGTAAAAATGCCTCCTATTCTTCCTGTTCCAGATCATCACCACCACAATCCCAACCGCCGCACCTCCGAGGTGAGCGAAATGTGCGATGCCGGTAGACTGACTGGAAACTCCTCCTATGAGGTCAAGTACAGCCAATCCAAGCAATGCCCATTTGGCTTTAATGGGAAATGGTATGGGGAGGATGATCATCTGACTGTTGGGGAAGGTATAAGCAAAAGCTGCAAAAATACCCATCACTGCACCGGATGCACCTAACGTAGGTATGTTGCTGAGGATATACAACTGTTCAGGCCCGATCTCTCCCAACTGAAAAAGTGCATTGTATTGGGCGATGTCATAGGTCTGTGCCAGCACATGGGTAATTCCTGCACCAACGCCGCAAACCAGGTAAAAAGCCAGGAACCTGCCAGGGCCCCACAAATTCTCCAGCGTTGACCCAAACATCCACAACGCAAACATATTGAAGAGGATGTGAAAGAAAGAAGTGGAGGAATGCAGGAACATATAAGTGATGAACTGCCAGAAATGGTAGTATTCTGAACTGAAATGGTGCAGGGCAAAAAGATCCTCTATAGAAACGAGATCCTTTCCGATTGTGATCTGCGCGAGCCATACCAATCCGTTTATGATCACGAGATTCTTGATAACGACGGGCAAGACCTGAAAACGACCTGGCCTGATTTCTGATTCCATACGCTGCTTTGTTTTACAAATTTAACGAACCTGGAGCAATATCACTTCAGCTTGAGCTGAACAACATTTTCGATGTGGTGGGTATGCGGAAACATATCAACAGGCCTGATGGCGGTAACTGCATATTTTTCAGACAACAACTGCAGATCCCTGGCTTGTGTGGCAGGATTGCAACTGACGTAAACCACAACGGGTGCAGCCATTTCAAGGATCTGCTGCACAAGCTTTTCATGCATGCCTGCCCTGGGCGGGTCAGTGATGATCACATCTGGTCTGCCATGAACAGCAAAGAAATCTGTGGTGCAGATATCGGCCACATCACCGGCAAAGAATTTTGCATGGCTGATGCCATTCAGCACTGCATTCTCCTCCGCATCTGCAATGGCCTCGGGAATGAGCTCCACGCCAATCACACTGGCAGCCTGATCACTTACAAAAATACCAATACTGCCTGTGCCGCAATACAGATCATAGACTACCTCTTTGCCTGTAAGCGCTGCAAAGGATTTGGTGATGCTATACAACACCTCGGCCTGGCGTGTGTTGGTTTGGAAAAATGATTTTGGTCCGACCTTGAACTTCAATCCGCCCAGCACCTCAACAACATATGGTTTCCCTGCAAACAACACAGGTACCTGATCTTGCAAACTGTCGTTGAACTTGCGGTTGATGGTAAAATACAACGAAGTGATCTCGCTGAAAGCATCCCTGAGATATGTCATCAGGTCAAGGCGTGCAGCCTCGTCATCTTCCCCAAAAACCAGGTTCACCATGAGCTCACCGCTTTCACAGCGCCTAACCATGAGATTCCTTAGCAGCCCCACATGGTTGCGGATATCGTAGAAACTGTATCCCTTTTCCAAAGCGTAGGCTCTCACGGCATTTCGAATCGCATTGCTGGGCTCCTGCTGGAGGTAACAGGTATCGATGTCTATAACCTTGTCAAATGAACCCGGAACATGAAATCCCAATGCAGGGATGGCAGGTAAGCCACGCGGACCCTCTTCAGGCATTTCCATGCCTGCTATCTCAGAATCAGTAAAATATTTTCGGGAGCTGAAAGTGAACTCGAGTTTGTTGCGGTAATGCCTTGTCTCCTGAGCACCGGCAATGGGCTGCATCTCAGGTAGGTCTACCTTGCCGATCCGCTTCATCTGCTGCTCCACTTCTTCCTGCTTGTAAACAAGCTGTTTGGCATAAGGAAGCATCTGCCACTTACATCCGCCGCAGACCCCGAAATGGCTGCAAAAAGCTGTTTCACGGTCTGCTGAATAGGATTGAAACCGAATGGCCTTCCCCTCAGCCCAATCTTTCTTATTCTTCGAAAGCCGCACATCCACCACATCACCCGGTACCGCTCCCTCAATAAAAACTGCCTTGCCATCAACACGGGCAATAGACTTCCCTCCGGCTGCATAACTTTCAACCTGCACACCAGTAAGCACAGGATTTTTCTTTTTGCGCATGGGGCAAAATTAAGGGAATCGCATCGCCTCCAATCCTTCCCAAAGCGTTAAATGTTGAGGCAGTAGTTAATCTTCATGTAAAAAACGGGATGAATTGAATAATTTCGTGCAAACGCACGCTGCATGAAGAGAATTACCCTGATACCTATCCTGTCTTTACTGCTCCTATCTGCCTTCAGCCAGTCAACCGGTTTTGCCATCAAAGCAAACATCAAGCCTTTTAAATCTGGTTACCTCTACCTGGCCTACCACTTTGGCAGCAAGCAGTACCTGATCGATTCAGCTGCCATTGATGCTGCAGGCAATGCCTTGTTCCGGGGCGACAAAAAACTGCAGGGTGGTGTGTACATGATTGTATACCCGCAAAAAAACGGCTGGGTGGAATGTATCATC
>JBILSG010000046.1:0-11061 GCA_044372235.1 Chitinophagaceae bacterium | reverse complement strand
GCCTGACGCTGTCCGTTTGCGCCTACAACAAGGTTGTGGAAAGTAAGAGAGAGTTCTACTATGGGGTTGAAGCCAGTAAAGGAGCCGTACCTGGGCCACATTTCTTCAACCATAATTCTACTGTGCCCGGATCCGAATACATGAACCATTCTGCCTTTCAGAATGGTATCGCTGAACCATCCTGCAGCAGTCTCGATGGCATCCTGTTGAGCAGCAACGGTATCACAGATGAGCCGGCTTTTTTCAAGATATTGTGCTATTTCATTCATATTTTTTCATTTCAGTTACAGACCATCCACCATCTATCCGGATATTTTGTCCGGTTATAAAACTACCAGCATCAGACAGCAAAAGTGCGGCCATCGGAACGATGTCGGCCGGCAGAACAGCTCTACCCCCGTCGAGCTGTTGTTTGCTTCTTACGCGGTTCATGATGTTTTCATCAGATAATGCACGTTTTGCCATCGGCGTATCAGTTAGACCTGGGGAAATGACGTTGATGCTGATATTGTTGGGGGCATACATCGCTGCAGCAGCCAGTGAAAGACCTTCAACTGCAGATTTTGCTGCAGTATATGCATGTGTTCCAAAAAATTCAGGATAAGGTCTGTTGGTGAGTGCGGATGAGAGGTTAACAATAGAACCTCTTTGCTTGTGCTCAAGGCAGTGTCTTACAAAGGCCTTATTAGAAAGCATTACAGTGCCAGCGTTTAGGTTAATTGTTTTTTCCCACCCCTCAAGTGTCATCTCATGCAGGGGGCCATCTCCGAAAGATCGGCCACTGCCTCCTGCCACATGAAACAATCCGTTGATAACCCCAAATTTTTCCATTCCCAGACTGATACCCTGCTGAATGGTATTTTCTTCTCTTAAATCTCCTGTAATCAGGCAGAGGTCTTCAGTTTGAGGCAGTTCCTCTGGCGATTCCTTGCCAATTGCTATCACTTTTGCACCCTGGAGCAGGAAGTATTTCACTGCTGCCAGTCCGATGCCGGATGTGCCCCCCGCCACTATGATGCATTTTCCTGAAAGTATCATTGAAGCATTTTGAGTTTGTTGAAAGGGATATCCAGCACATCGTATTTCTCTGAATCAGGCCAGTAGTAATGCCACCATTCAGTTTCAAATTTTTTGAAGCCATATTTTACCATAAGCGACAAAAGCAATTCCCTGTTCTTGATTTGCTCCTGATTGAGTTGGGCATAACCGTGATGGGCTTTTTCGGAAAAGTCGTCAAATCCTGTAGGCATCAAAAGTGCCTTGCCGTCCGATAAATTATAGAGAGAGAGGTCAACTGCAATTCCTCTGTTATGACCACTGCCTTTCGATGGGTTGGCCACATAACGCTCATCGTGTATAAGTTTCCAGAAGCGTACAGTAACGCTATATGGACGGTAAGCATCCCAAATCAAGAGGCCCAGTCCAAGCTCTTCGAGTTCTTTAGATAGCGCTGCCAGGGCTTTTGTGGGTTCAATACGTAAAAAAGTAGTTTTTGTGTCTGCCGGGTACATCCTTTTCCCTGTAAAGTTTTGATTGCCTGCATATTTAAGCTCAAACCTGATATTGGGAATATAAAGACCAAGGTCAATCATTCCCATTGCAGTATTTGACGCAATTTGATCATTCAGTTGTTGATATTTTGTAATGATAGGCATGCCAATGGCTTTTTGTGCATCGGCTGATTGGGTCAATATGCAAAAAAGGAGCGACATCAGCATTCTTATCATATCGTAAGTGGCATTCACCTTTCAAAAAAATACTAAGTTAATGCCTTTAAGTAAAAAAAATGGTCTTTTATTATTGGGTTGACTTACATTTACTTAAATTGGTTCGTTGTTGAAGCCTGGAAAATCATATTTTTTTTGTTTCCTGTTGATTTTATTCACGCAAGAAATCCTTGCGCAAAAAAAAATGAATTACAGGAAAGTTCCGGTTGTAGATTCTGCAATTGGATATGCAAGTTATTATTCCAACCGATTTATTGGAAAGAAAACCGCAAGTGGGGAAGTCTTCAGTCAAAAGAAAATGACCTGTGCCCACAATACTTTACCATTGGGGACTCTAGTAAGGGTTACGTCTCTGAAAAGTGAAAAATGTGTGGTTGTGCGGGTAAACGATCGGTTACATAGACATAATCCCAGGTTGGTAGACTTATCAAAAGCTGCAGCTACCCAACTTGGTTTCGTTAAAAAAGGAATAATTAAAGTCAGTGTAGTGGTCTTAAAGGATGAAAATGACGTAAAAAAGGTGTCAGAAGAATAATTATTTCTCTTTTCAACACTACCTCGCTATTTTTGTTATACCCAAAATAAAACTGTTTATGAAAAGGATTTTATTCTTCGCTGTTTTAGCCCTCTCGGTTTCAGCAACTCAAGCACAAAGTGGAAAGATAAAAGGTCAAAACCTAGGACTTCAATTTACTTTACACGATCATAAGACAGCTTCCGAACTGGATAATAAAGGAACAAGTTTTGTTCTTGGAGGTACAGATTGGAAAAAGTTGAGCAGGATGCGTCCGGGCATAGCTGTTACTTATACAGAGGGTCTTAACGATCATTTTGACTTTAATGCCAGACTCGGATTTTCTTATCTTGAATATACCTTGTCTAACAAACCATTTGCCACGAGCACAGGATCAAAGGCTTATTTTGAAGCTGATGCCAACATTCTCATGAAATTGACTACAGACGATTATTGGGTTTCTCCATTTTTGTCCCTCGGCGCTGGTGCATCCAATTGGAATGGTTATTATGGAGCTTATATTCCGGCCGGTGCTGGTTTGCAGGTTAATTTATATGATATTTCCTATTTCGTTATACAGGCACAGTACAGGAGCCCTGTTACCGCCAATGTTTCAGGTAATTTGTTTTATAGTTTTGGTATTGCTGCCAATATTGGTAAGAAATAGTTTCTTTTCAATAAAATATTTTCAAAAGGACTAGTCTCAGGCTAGTCCTTTTGATTTCCACCAAATACCCTGTTTAATCCACCTTTTCTTTTATTAACTGAGTCTTTCACTTTGGGTAAAGATGGTCTGTCTTTTTCCGGTATAGCTGTTGGTTTTGGATTGTCTTTGTTACTGATAACTTCATCAAACCGCTGTGATTCAGTTACAACTTTTTCCTTGCCATCGCTGATTGGAATTTCTATATACTCATTCCCGGGGATTTGTTCATCACCTTCAATGGGCATGATCTCAGATTGTTCTTCAGCAGGGGAGTAATCAAAGATCACTTCATTTTGCATGTTTGCCGGAGGAATAAATGTAGCTCCTGGGTCAATATTCAGGCTCTTATCGTTGAAAACCTGCTGGTAATAATAGGCCCAAGCTGGCATTGCCATCTGAGAACCACCTGAAGTGTACAACATTCTAAGAAAAGGATCGTCACATCCAACCCATACGCCAGACAAAAGCTGTGGACTGAATCCTATGAACCATCCATCAGCATTGTCATTTGTAGTCCCTGTTTTTCCTGCAACTTGTGCTGCTAAGCCATACGCACCATGCAGGGCTCTTGCCGTTCCAAAATCTGCTACGCCCTGTAACATTTTAGTCATGATATAGGCCTCACTTTCGCTGATAACTTCCTTGGTATCTGCCCTGAATGAAGCCAGCACATTGCCGTTTCTGTCTTCAATACGGCTGATAAAAATTGGTTTTACATTGAAGCCGCGTCCGGGGAACATACTGAATACCTGAACCATTTCAAACAATGATAAATCGGCAGATCCAAGTGCGATAGAAGCATATGGAGGTATTTTACTTACAACGCCACATTGTTTTGCAAAATCTATTGTGCGTTGAATGCCTAATTCATTAATCAGGTGAACGGCAGGAGGGTTTTTTGAAAAAGCCAATGCGATGGCCATCGCACCACCATCTCCATCAATCATTTTTCCTCCCATGTCAATTGGTCCACCCGGGAGTGGCGTCTCAGGTCTGTAGCCATTCATTACACCCAGTGTATAAAGTATGGGTTTGAATGTTGACCCAACCTGTCTTTTGGTATTTACATTAACGTGATCGTACTTGAATCTTTTAAAATTGCTTCCGCCTACCCATGCTTTTACTTCACCGGAAAAAGGATCCATGGAAAGTAAACCAATTTGCATGATTTGCTTGTGGTATTTAATGGAATCAAGAGGACTCAGTAGCGTATCGGTTTCACGTTTTTCATTCCAGGCAAAAACTTTCATATTGATAGGCTTACTGAAAGACGCCATTATTTCATCTTCAGTTAATCCGTCTTCTTTCAGGTTTCGCCAGCGTTCTGATTGCTTTATGGCATTTTCAAGTACAGTTTTACCTTCTTTGGATTTCCAGACTGATCCGTTTTTGATATTGGGTTGACTGTGAAATACTTTCTGCAGGTTTTGCATATGCCGGTAAACAGCTATTTCCGCATATTCCTGCATGCGCGGATTGATTGTTGTAAATATTTTTAAGCCATCTTTATAGATATCGTAAGGTTCTCCGGTTTTGGGATTTTCATGTTCCTTGCACCAGGCCTTGATTTCATCTCTTAAAATTTCCCTCAGGTACGGTGAGATGCCAGAATTTTCATCCAGCCTGAGATATTTAAGCTTGATTGGTGCAATTTTTAATGCCCTAGACGCTTCTTTGTCGAGGTAGTTATTCCTAACCATCTGATCAATCACAATATTCCTTCTAGCCATTGAATATTTTGGATTGCGGCGCGGATTATAGCGAGTGCTGCCCTTCAGTAAACCTACCAGTACTGCGGCTTCTTCAATTTCAAGCTGTCCGGGTTCTTTCTGAAAATAGGTTTTTGCTGCATTGCGGATACCATATATCTCATCTCCGTATGTAACCATATTCAGGTAAAGGGTAATTATTTCTTCTTTTGTGAGGTTCCTTTCCAGTTTTATGGCTACTATCCATTCCTTGAACTTTTCTATAACCCTGCCAACACTTTTACGACTTTCCTGACCAAGCAGTGCCTTTGCTGTTTGTTGCGTAATTGTGCTGGCTCCGCCTTCTCGACCTAAAAATACAATTGCGCGTACAAGACTTTTGATGTCTATGCCAGAATGGTCATAAAAACGTTCATCTTCCGTTGCAATCAATGCATTGATGACATTGGGGGAAATATCCTGGTACTTGACATTGATTCTGTCTTTCTGGTAATATTTTCCCATCAGGGTTCCGTCATCGGCATAGATCTCCGAGGAAGACATCATGGAAGGATTTTCCAGTTCGTCAATAGAGGGTAATTTTCCAAAAACTCCCAAATAGATCAAGACAATCAATAAAAAAAACGCACCCCATCCATAGAGAAAAATTTTCCAGAATGTGCGGACTGACTTGCTTATTGCCTGTGGCTTAGTTGCTTTACCTGACATGAGGTAAAACTAATCAAAAGACATGTCTTTCATGAAAAGGAATCCTTAAAATTTTCCAGGAAACTGTGTCTTGATGAATTTGATGAAGTTGTCTGTTTTTTCTTCTCCCATCATGGTTTTGAGATGATCCGGGGAAAGAATATAAAGTTTGTATTTATCTGACGGGAGCCAAGGGAAAATTTCCTTGGAAGCTATAGGTGCCGTCTGGTCATAATAACTTACAGCTTCTGCAGCATTCTGGAAGAAACTTACTATAATAAAGGGCGTATTGCCAATCTTGTCATTATTTACAGTAAACTCCTTTTCCGGAAATTTAATGCTGTGGTAGCGGGTGAATGCCCGCTTTGCTTCATTGATGTACACTATGTCTACATTATTCATTAGCATGATTACAGCATGTGGAGCATTGGCATTAAATGTATACAGTTCATTTTGAATAGGTACAGGGAGCACAGTGGGTTCAGGCAATTTTAACTTTGAACTATCTTTAGCTGGGGAGCTAATTGCTGCTACCTGATTATTGACAGGAGGTTCAACGGGTTTGACTGTTTTTTCGGGCTGTTCAATTTTTTTAAGTAAAGTGCTGTTATCGGCTAAGCTTGTAGTGTCCTCTTTTACCCTCACAACTTTCATGCTTGTAAGCTCTTTTTCAATTTCATTTCGTCTTCTTACTACATCAGCAAGCTGAACAGCTTTTGGTGCCAGTGGTGATGACGGGAAGAGCTGGCTGATCATTTTCAAAGTAGTAATCGCAATACTGTCTTCTCTTGATTTGACATAGTATACTGCTTCTATATACATCAGTTGAGGCGTCCATGCAGTTTGTCCGTAAACCGAGTCGGCATTTTTTTTCGCTGCAACCGCGGCAGTGAAATCACCAGCCAGAAACTGGTCATAAATTTTTTGGTAGGTTTCTGTTGCCGCAGAAGATTTTTCATTAATCTTTTTGGCAGACAATTCAGGGTTGCGCAATTTCTGCAGAAGTTCTCCTGATGGGTTTACCTGTTCAAGCTGAGCTGTATAACGTTTACCCTTGTCGCCAAGTCCGGCTTCCTTGCAGCAGATGGCAAGATCAAAGAGAACAAGTTCAAGTTCCGGGTGATTGCTGTTGGATTGAAGCAAGGTTTCATGCCATTGTACAGATGACGCACAATCACCCAGCTTGTTTTTATAGATGAGGGCTAATTGTCTTGCGGCATTTGCTTTTCTGGCATTTGATTCTTGTAGGCTTTTAGCTGTTAAAGGAAGGTCTTTGGCTAGTTTCTCAACTGATGGCGTATCATCTTCCTCTACAGCCTGTTGTTGAACTATTCTTGATCTGGATGCGATGGGTCTGGCTGTCGCTGCGCCAGATCCACTTCTTCTCCAATTGTCTTCATTCGGCCTGTTCCCCCATTTCAACTGAAAAGCCTGCGTACCCTGGGCCTTCAGTGAAGCATTATTGAAATACCATTCGCCCTTTTGTTGCCCTGTAGGGAAAAGCGAACCGGTGAGGTCATCAGGAAACCTTGTCCTTTGTCCAGCCTGTCCGATATTTTTTCGTTCAGGAAGAAGTCCGGATTTCTCCTTTTCAATTTTCTTTAGCAATTCAGCAAGGAGCTCATTTCTTTCACGTTCAGGGAGTCTTGCAATCTTTTGCAAACTGTCTTCATGCGCAACTTCGTTCAGGAATTTAACCAAATCTGTTACAACAGATTTCTTGATATTCATTTGTTTTTCCCTGATATGACCTGTAATATTTGAGCTATCAAAATATCTTTTTGCCAGTGGATAATCTTTTGACTCAAAAGCCAATTCTGCAATTGCGATGCTGTTGGTATTTTTGGCATTGACATCATTGATAAGAGCTTCATTGCTTTTAATGAGTAAACTTATGGCTTCTGGGTTTCTGTTTCGGCTTTTTTCCATCTCTGCTGCAGCGGCATAAATAATGCCGCGGTAAGCAGTATACTTTTCTTTTTTTGCCATTGCCATCAAGGCATCAATATTTTCACTCAGGCGTGTCTCTTTATCTTTACCTGCTGATGCCAGTCCAATCTGACTAATCTTGGCATAAGCATCCATAACCGGATTGGTAGTCAGGGATACAGCTTTTTCAAAAGAAGAATCCGCTGTTTCGTTTTGGCCTGCCAGAACGAGGAGCTGCGCAATCAGGTAATATCTTCTGGATTTCTCTCCGTTATTGTCAAGACCTGAAATCGATTTTTTCAAATAAGATGCTGCTGAGTCATATTGCTTAATCCTGTAAAACCAGTCTCCCCTGGTTTCTGACAGTTCATAGTAAAGCCTGCCGGGGAAAAGCTTATCCCTGGAAAGGGTTTCAAGCATGCCCCTTGCTTCATCAGTCTGCCCCTGTTCCAGCAGTGTTTTGGCAATCCAGAGTAATGCATCATTTCTCACGGATTGGTGTGGACTGATTTTTTTTTCTTTGGAAGAAACGGTGTAAACGTTGCCACTGTTATTCAGGTTTGAGCCAATTGATTTCTCCATGCCTGCTTCGTCTTTTTCCCTGGGCTGAAAATTATAGTTGATGTATTGAAATACATCATATGCGGAATCAAACTTCTTTTGATAGAAATAGGATTTACCCATGAGCAGATACAGGTCATCTACCCAATCATTTCTCAGGTCATGTAACAGGATACCATTGTTGCATTTTAAAATCACAGAATCCAGTTCTATTTGCTGCTGGGCAGTGTTGTCTAAGCTGAAATTGAAAACCGTTAACAGTTGTGTAAAGGTGTCCTGGTGAGACATTTTGGCATTTCCTATAACCTTTTCGAGCTTGTTTCTGGCATTGAAATGAAAATTGTAGTGCGTAACAATATTCTGTTTTGCTCTTTTAAACGGATTGATTTTCTTTTCCGGCGTAAGTTCTGAAGCAAGCTTCCTGTTTTCAAAAGCCTTGGGTTTCTTAAGGTCATAGGTGGGGTTGACCTGTGCACTGGTACTAAATGTCTGTAAGAAGAAAAGTACAATGAGCCCCCATCTTCCTGTTATGCGAAGCTTATATGGTGAGTGGTTGTTCAAGTATTGTAAAACTACAGCTTATCCTTTGATTTTAAATGGGTCGGATTCCTGATTTAACTGTAACTTTAACCCCGGTTTTGCAATTTAATTAAATATGTCGGAAGCCAACATCAAACAAAGCAGGTTTAAGCGCCTCACTAACAGGTATCGTCTGGTTATCATGAACGACCATACTTATGAGGAAGTCGTGACATTTAAGCTAACCAGGCTCGGTGTATATATTGTGTCCTGTTTCCTTTTTGTTTTATTGGTGGGATTGACAACTGCGCTGATTGTTTTTACGCCACTGAAATATTACATACCGGGGTATGGCAATCAGGCAGAGCGTAGGGAGTTGACAAGGCTGAAGCTTCGGGCTGATGAAATGGAGCAAATGATGCAGCACAGGGAAGCCTATTGGGAAAATGTCAGAAATGTATTGTCCGGTAAAGCGGAGTTGATTCTTGACACTGCGATTATTTCTCTTCCTGAGCTGGAAGAGTCCACTGATTGATATGTCTGATTCCAAAAATAGCCTGTCGAAATATGCCGGTTTAGGAGCCCAGCTATTTTTAACCATGTTGATAGCTTTATTTGCTGGCATGAAAACAGACAGTTGGGTGGGGTTCAAAAAGCCTTTACTTATCTGGATTTTACCACTCCTGGTCATTCTTGGTACACTGATCAAAATCATTATAGAAACCAATAAAAAGAAGCCATGACTTTAAGTAAAGCATTGAGGCCGATTATAATCCTTTTTGTAGCAGTCAACTTGTTGGGTATAACCTTTTATACCAATCTTGCTACAATTGGGATAGACTCAGATGTCTTCCTTGTTGGCAATCTTTTTGTTTGCGCAATCACGGTTTTGTCTTTTTGGATGTTGCTTCGTGGAATGAAAGCCAGAACCACTTCAGGTTTTCTCTCCTCTGTGTACAGTTCATTCCTGATCAAGCTGGTTATTTCCGGATTGCTTGTTGTTGCTTATGCCAAGCTGAAAGGTGCAGCCATGAATACGCCTGCAATATTTTCAACTCTTTTTCTTTATCTCCTGTATACATTTCTGGAAGTAAGAGGATTACTAGCTTTGATCAGCAAAGATTAAGCATGTCTAAAAAAGAGTCACCACTGGGTTCACTGGCAGACTTCCTGCCTCAAGGGGCCTTTCCCATGGTTGAACCTTTTCTTTTGCAATACAAGGTACATCTGACAATCACCCGCAACAGGGCTTCTGTGCTGGGAGACTACCGCAATGCAGTTGCAGGAAAGGCTCACCGGATTTCTGTTAATGGAAACCTGAATCCTTATGCCTTCCTGATTACTTTGTTACATGAGTTGGCACATCTGATAACGTTTATCAAATTCGGACACAGGGTATCTGCGCATGGTAGGGAATGGCAAATGGAATTTGCCTTACTGCTTAAACAGTTTTTACAGTCTGGATTTTTTCCTGAAGATATTGGCAGGCAATTGCATCAGTCTTTAAAAAGTCCGGCTGCAAGCTCCTGCGCAGATACAGGACTAATGCGTGTTTTGAGGAATTATGACCTGGTAAAAGATGGACATTGCCTGGTAGAGGAACTTCAGCCCGGGGAACTATTTGAGATCACAAAGGGAAGGGTTTTCAGGATGGAAGGTCAACAACGAAAGCGATTCAAGGCATTGGAATTGTCTACAAAACGTTTGTATCTGTTTAGCCCTGTTTATGAAGTGAAGAAAGTATTGTTTTCAGAGTGATTTCATCATCCAGATGTCACAGCCGAAATGTCCAGTATTCCCAAGCGGGGCATCAAGATGGGTAAAGCCAAACTGTTCATAAAGTCCGACTGCCTTATTTAATTCCGGCATGGATTCGAGGTATATGGATTTGTATCCCATCTCTCTTGCTGCGGATATACATCTTTTCATCAATGCTGCTCCCAGGCCCATACCCCTGGAGTTTGGCAGGAGATAAAGCTTTACAAGTTCGCAGGTACCTGCTGGCAATCCCTGGCTGGGGAAAATACCGCCTCCGCCAAGTAGCCTGTTTTCTTCTGCTGCAATAAAATAGATAGAACCGGGAACAAGGAATAATTCGAACAGGTGGTCTGTTGTGGGGTCAAAATAAACTGTACCGGGTTTATTTGCTCCAAATTCTGCAAGGCAGGAACGTATAATTGAGGCAATTTCAAGATTGTCTGTGGGAATAATTTCCCTGATGGTAATTACAGCATCCATAGCGCAAAGTTAACATACCCAAATTAATAATAGCGGTCGTCTTTTAGTGGCTCTCTTTGCTATTGATCAACTTATCCATCACGTCAAGATGGGGTAGGGTAATGACTGAAAGGAAAATGAAAATAAATGGCAAAGGGTCCATGTTCAGGCCTGTACCTTTCCAGATGAATGCCATGAATACAAATCCTACTGCAGCGAGGAACGTCATGGGTATCGCATTTTTCCACATAGCTGCAGGCGTTGGGGCAGCCTCATGATTTTGCTTGTTGAGGAAATTAAAGATGATTTCAAATGAGCGAATGGCATGCCAGCCTCCGAAATACAACGCAAATGCAGGTAAAAGTGGAAGGTATGCCGTAAGAATTATGATGATCAGGAGGTTGGCAATGTGACCTATTTTAAACTGCCAATTGTTTTGCCTGTGTGCGATTAGGATACTTATTGTACAGAGCAGCAAAATGGAAACAGCTA